>JANYCL010000469.1 GCA_025360355.1 Sphingobacteriaceae bacterium | reverse complement strand
AACAAAGTCTTGGATTGAGTCAGGTTTCCACAGATCTTCAGCGTATCGCTATCGAGCGAGTAAATTGCTGGTAGGCATGCGGACCCTTTTTCCACACGCCAGTCCATCGCTTTGGGTATTTGCAAGAGCTAAAATAAAAATTGACCAATAATAGTTTTTTCTAAAGTAAAGCAGCATTCCGGTTGTTACCAAACAAGCGGCTAAAACTTCCGCGTGTTGCCATTTTAAATACCAAAAACATGAACTAAAGCAAAAGCACAAAGCCAACAAAACTTGCTGATTAAAGGAAAAAGGCGCTAAAAATAAAATAATCAGGCAGGTAATAATAACTAAAATAGCGTTTGTTATATAAAATGGAGTTAATGGACCGTAATGCTTTGCAAACACATAAACCGGCAAATTCACGAGCGAATAAAAAGAAAAATGGTAGGAATGGCATTTCCCATTTCTATTGAAAAAAAGCCATTTATTGGTTTCCATAAACTCCTTTTTAGAGTTTTGCATAAAAATAATAAGATCATCTATGACTCCCTTCTTGTAAAAATCATTCCAGGAATGCACTTTACTAAACTTTTCTTTAAAACTAAGTACATCGCTCAACCTGATGTCCGGACTAAAATGATTACAATAAGCCTCTGTCATTAAAATGTATTCAAATCCATCACCGGTTACATATGGCCTCTCAGTGTTATTATAGGAGCGATACAGATATATATAAGAAATAAAAAAAAGAACAAGTATTTTTATTAGCACGTATTTGCTTGTTAATTTTTTCAAAAGGTCACTTTTCATTATTAATCGTCTATATTTTTCCGTTCTTCTTCCCCAACAATATATTCAGCATCTATCATTAAACCTTCTTCAAATGTTTTATTCCAACCTTTTGCTTTTTCGCGGATCTGATCCATCCAAACTTTAGAAGTATGTATTTTTGCGATCACGTCATCTATTCTTCTTTTACGCATAACAAAATAGATCTCTTCGTTCGACATGTAGGTCTTGAATTTTTGCATATCAACATATCCCCAGTCGTAATTATATGAAATTGATTTTTTTATTTTTTCAAGATTTTCTTTGCTCACACCAAATTTTTCAAGATCATTAATATGATTACGGTGGATCATTATTTTTTTAGGAGCATGTCCTTTAAAATAAATTATGGGCGATCTGCTTTCTTCCAAACTCATTCTTAACCTTCCGGCAAAAATTACCGGGTCGGGGTTATAAAGTTTAGGGTGATATTGATAAAACCATTTTGCAACAGGAGTATTATACGCCGAACTCCAGTCGAATTGATTAAATTGCTGATGATAAAGCGTTGTGAAAAATTGTGTGCCAAAAAAATAATTGAACAAAACAAACGTTTTTATTTCAGCTAGATTATCTTTCACGAGATAAAACGTATGTATCATAACGATGATACTCATCCAAGTGGCATAACGGTTAATGATAGCCATACCATGATTCCAGTTACCCATAGTAGAAACCGAAATGCTAATAATGAGGATTGCAAATGGAATGAATATTGAATAATCATGAATGCCGCGATGACGGATGGCTTTAACATATTCTTTAACAATTAAAATTATGTAACATAAAAGAAGGAGCGGAATAGTTAATATCAAGCCCTGATTAACATCAAAATAAAAACCCGTAACCCTATTAAAGGTTATGTATTTCGTATCCAAAAAACCGGCGTCTTTTATAATATTAGTGGTTTCGAAATTTATATAATAAAATAAGGGCGGAAGCAAACACACAAAACCTATAAGCCCTACCCTCATCATGTTTTTTAGTGTAAAACCTTTTTCTTTTAAAACTATTAGTGCTAAAAACCCAAACAGAACAATGATGGGTTGATTTTGCAGCGTTGCCAATGCAATTAAGAATAAGGATAAATAACTTCGCGAATTAAAAAAACTGATGAGCCCAACTGCAACAAGGCACATCGTTAATACTTCAGGATGCTCCCATCCTAAATACCAATATGTGGAGCTAAAACAAAAACACAAAGCAGCTAATATGGATACGACAGGCGGAAAAGGCGTTTTAAATAAAATTAAATAACAAGTTAAAATAATAAGCAGAGCATTTAAAATATAAAACGGCCTTAACGGACTTTTACCCGAAAACATTTTATAGAGCGGGGCATTGATGTAAGAATAAAAACTAAAGTGTTGCGAGTACCATTTGCCCGATTTAGAATAATAAATTCCGCCGGCATTTTCCTTTAACCAATGTCCACCTTTTTGAAAAGAGATTATCTGTGCGTCCTGCGATTCACGGTTATAATACAACTCCCAGCCATACGCTTTACTAAATTTTTCCTTAAAACTAATAACGTCACTGGCTCTTATGTCGGGACTAAAGTGATTGGTAATTGCTTCTGTTGTTAAAACATATTCCTGTCCGTCTCCTTCAACAAAAGGCCTGTCAAAATCATTTATTGATCTTGCTACATACAAAAACCCAATTGCAACCAGCACCAGCCATTTGTAAACTAAGTATTTGTTTGTAAACAGTTTTTGAAGCATTTAAGCCTGTTTTTGTAAAGAGTCAAAAATACGCAAAATGTATTAATTTACCTCTATAAATCATTACTTACGGCTAAATAAATTATATCTTAGCGGCATACTAGAATTTGAAAGCCAACGTTGCCAAAATACTCATCATCCTCCCCTGCTACAACGAAGAGCAAAGCGTTGGGAATATTCTGCAACAATTAAAGAACATTAACGTACCAAATTGTGAATTTACAGCCTTGCCGGTGAATGACGCATCAACCGATAATACTTTAGCTGAAATTAAAAAACACAGCAATCATTATTTAGATCTTCCGGAAAATTTGGGAATTGGCGGCGCAGTGCAAAGCGGCTTAAAATATGCGCACGAAAATAATTTTGACATTGCAGTACAAATGGATGGCGACGGACAACATCCACCATTAGAACTCATAAAAATAATTGCACCTATTTTAAAAAATGAAACTGATGTATGTATTGGTTCACGTTTTATAGATAAGGAAGGATTTCAATCGAGTTTTTTAAGAAGAGCGGGGATAAAATTTTTAAGCGCATTAATTAAATTAAAGTGCGGGCAAACAATTCTCGATTGCACATCCGGTTACCGTGCATTTAATAAAAAAGCAATTGAAGAATGTGTAAAATACTATCCAAAAAAATATCCGGAGCCGGAATCTGCTTTGCATTTAATTAAAAAAGGGGTTCGTGTAAAAGAAGTCCCCGTAAAAATGGATGCGCGTGATGGAGGCACTTCATCCATTAGCGGATTCAGAAGTATTTATTACATGCTAAAAGTTTCGCTGGCAATCTTGAGAGTGAAATAATCACAACCCCTTCCTCATCCTTGCTACAGGAATTTCCAATTGCTCTCGGTATTTTGCTACGGTTCTACGCGCAATGGTGTATCCCTTTTCTTTTAAGATGTCGCACAATGCGTCATCGGTGAGTGGTTTCTTTTTGTCTTCGTTGTCTACACAATCTTTTAAAATTCGTTTTACTTCGCGTGAGCTTACTTCTTCTCCGCTATCCATGCTCATCGATTCGGAAAAAAATGTTTTTAATAAAAAGGTTCCGTAAGGTGTTTGCACATATTTGCTATTCGCGACACGTGATACAGTTGAAATATCCATTCCGACTTTCTCCGCAATGTCTTTCAAGATCATTGGTTTTAATTTCGATTCATCGCCCGTAATAAAATATTCTTCCTGAAATTCCATTATGGAATGCATGGCTACCATCATAGTTTGATGCCGTTGCTGCAACGCATCAATGAACCATTGCGCATTTTCGATTTTGGATTTGATGAAAGTGCTGGCTTCTTTCCCGCTTTTGTTTTTCTGACGCGAATATTCTTTCAGCATCTCAATATATTCTTTGCTGATCTTTAAGTCAGGCAAATTTCTTGAATTAATACTTAGCTCGGGTTTTCCATCCACAACAGCAATTGTAAAATCAGGAATGACTTCCGAAGCTGAGGCTGTATTTCCCGAAGTGCCGGGACGCGGATTCAAATGCGTAATTTCAGCAATTACATCTTTCAGATCTTCATCATCAATATTTAAACGACGCGTAATTTTTTCATAATGCTTGCGCGAAAAATCTTCCATCATATCACGCACCACATCAATTGCAAGTAAAACTTCTTTTGTTTTATCTTTTTTTCTGTCTAACTGAATTAATAAACACTCCTGCAAATTCCTTGCCCCAACGCCTGCGGGATCAAATTCCTGAATTACTTTTAAAACTTTTGTGATGGTTTCAACATTTGTTGTGATACTATAACTAAAAGCTAGATCATCCACAATTAACTCTAATTCCCTTCTCACATATCCATCTTCATCAATACAACCTATCAAATATAAACCAATTGTATATTCCGTTTCATCTAAACTGCGAACTCCCAATTGTTGCTCTAACAGATCGTGAAAATCCGGCCCTTGCACAACGACATATTCTTTTACATCGTTATCGGCGCCTTTATTGCTTACATCATATTTATAAGAATCAATCTCCTCATCACCCATATAATCTTCCATCTCCACTTTATCATCTATCTTCTCAACTTCTTTTTCCTGAAAATCTTCTACCTCAGTTTCTCCTTCATCACCATTGTCTTCCACTTCTTCATTGCTGTACAGATCTTCCTCATCGTTAGAAACATTATCG
>JANYCL010000355.1 GCA_025360355.1 Sphingobacteriaceae bacterium | reverse complement strand
ACAGCAAATTTTTCTCTATCGTAAACAGGTGTAAATTTTTCCGGATCTGAATTATTACAAACACAGCACCTGATCTCTTCGCGTACTTCCGGTTTAATTGAAAGATTCATTATGGTTTGGTTTCGGCCTCAAATGTGAGTTCAATAATTGGCGTATTATCCCTGAAAAAAGCAATACCGCCCCAGCTGAATATTTTTTTCTGGAACACCCACACATCATTATCTTTTACAACAACGCGCTGGATGATCACAACACCATTACCATTAATGGTTTCTTCAGTAACACCCGGAGGATATTTTGCAAGCAATGCTTTTTTACGTTCATCTAGTCCGGTGTTCGCATCTCCGTTTAACATTTTTTCGATTTCAGCAAGTTTACCCATTGCATATTCGTCGCCGCCTTTCCAGATCAAAGCTTCTTCGTACAATTTTTTTGCAGGCTTGTAATTTTTTACATTGAAATTATCATCACCTTTTTTAATAGCCGCTTTGTATTTATCGTCGGCTGTTGGTGCAGCGACTGTGTTAGTCGCGACAACAGTATTTGTTGCGGCATTTTTAATTGCAACAGCAATTTTATCTAATGCATCCAATTTGTCTTTTGGATATTGTTCATCAGGTTTTATTCCTAGCGCTTCTTTAAAACCGGCGCGTGCGGTTGTCCAATCTTTTTTCGCATAAGCATCATCGCCTTTTTTAATTGCTGCAAGATATTTTGCATTCAGTTCTGCTTCGGCTTTTGCCTTAGCTGCTGCATCCATATTGTTTTTTTCATCAGCAATTGCTTTATCAATGGCAGCTAATCTATCTTTTGGATATTGTTCTGCGGGTTTAAATCCGAGCGCTTCGTTAAAACCCGATCTTGCATTCGGCCAATCTTTTTTCAGGAAAGCTGCATCACCTTTTTTAATTGCTGCTTGATATTTTGCATTCAGCTCCGCTTCGGCTTTTGCTTTGGCAGATGCATCCATATTATTTTTTTCGTCTTCAATCGCTTTATCAATAGCAGCTAATTTATCTTTCGGGTATTGTTCATTTGCTTTTATTCCAAGTGCTTCATTATAACCACCACGTGCTGTCGGCCAATCTTTTTTTGCAAAAGCTGCATCACCTTTTTTAATTGCTGCCTGGTATTTTGCTTCGAGTGCTGCTTTAGCTGCGGCATCAGCTTCTGATTTTGATTTATTTGCTAATTCATCAGCTAATGCTTTATCAATTAATGCAATTTGATCTTTCGGATATTTTTCCGTTGGCTTATAACCAAGTGCTTCATTGTATGCACCCTTCGATGCTAACCAGGATTTCGCTGCAAACCCATCATCTCCTTTTTTAATTGCTGCATCGTATTTCGCTTTTAATTCCGCTTCAGCTTTTGCTTTAGCAGCTGCATCCATATTATTTTTTTCATCAGCAATAGCTTTATCAATTGCGGCTAATCTGTCTTTCGGATATTGTTCTGTTGGTTTAAAACCAAGTGCTTCATTGTAACCTGTTCGCGCTGTAGCCCAAGTTTTAGCAGTGAAAGCATCATCTCCTTTTTTAATTGCTGCTGCATATTTCGCTTCTAATTCTGCTTTAGTTTTTGCATCAGCTGCGAGTTTTGCTGCGGCATCTGCTTCCGCTTTGGCTTTTGCTGCGGCATCTGCATCAGCTTTTGCTTTTGCGGCGGCGGCATCTCCTAAATTTTTATCAATTAATGCAATTTGATCTTTCGGATATTTTTCCCCAGACTTATACCCAAGCGCTTCAGTATATCCGCCTCTTGCGGTTGTCCAATCTTTTGTTGCGAATGCATCATCCCCTTTTTTAATTGCTGCTAAATATTTTGCTTCCAGTTCAGCTTTTGTTTTTGCATCACCATCTGCTTTTGCTTTCGCGGCGGCTTCATCTGCGATGGCTTTATCAATTGCTGCAATTTTATCTTTCGGATATTGTTCTGCAGGTTTTATTCCTAATGCTTCAGTATATCCTGCTTTTGCTGCTACCCAAGTTTTTGTCGCGAATGCATCATCACCTTTTTTAAGAGCAGCTGCATATTTTGCATCCAATTCAGCTTTTGATTTGTTTGCATTTTCATCAGCAATAGCTTTATCGATCGCGGCAATTTTATCTTTAGGATATTGTTCTGCGGGTTTCACTCCAAGCGCTTCAGTATAACCGGCTTTTGCTGCAACCCAAGTTTTTGTCGCGAATGCATCATCACCTTTTTTTATGGCAGCTGCATATTTTGCATCAAGTGCTGCTTTTGCTGCAGCATCCGCATCTGCTTTTGCTTTTGCGGCGGCTTCATCCGCAATAGATTTATCAATTGCTGCAATTTTATCTTTTGGATATTGCTCAGTCGGTTTTACGCCAAGCGCTTCCTGATAACCGGCTTTTGCGGCTATCCAACTTTTCGCAGCAAATCCATCGTCACCTTTTTTTATTGCTGCTAAATATTTTGCATCTATGTCAGCTTTGTTTTTCGCTGCATTCGCTTCATCTGCTAATAATTTATCGATAGCAGCAATTTTATCTTTCGGATATTGTTCTGTCGGTTTCACTCCAAGCGCTTCAGTATAAGCGGCTTTTGCAGCAGCCCAAGTTTTCGCAGCGAAACCATCATCACCTTTTTTAATTGCCACTGCATATTTTGCATCGAGCGCTGCTTTCGCATCAGCATCTGCTTTGTTTTTTGCTGCATCTGCAATTGCTTTTTCAATTGCCGCTAATTGATTTTTAGGATACGTTTCAGCAGCCTTGTAACTTAACGCTTCATTGTATCCTGCTTTCGCAACAGCCCAATCTTTTTTTCCGAAACCATCATCGCCTTTTTTTATTGCCGCTAAATATTTATTATTCAGATCTTCTTCCGCTTTTTTCTTGATCGCATCTTCTCCTGCTTTTTTTGCATCATCTTCTTTTTTCTTATTCAAAGCCGCTTGTTCCGCAATGACCTTATCGATTTGTGCTAGTTGCGCTTTTGGCCAACTTTCATTTGGTTTCATTGCTAAAGCCGATTGGTAATCAGCCTTTGCGCCCGGCCAATCATTTTTCTGAAAAGCTTTATCAGCTGCTTTTATTGTCGCTGCATAATTAGCTTCAATATCTTCTCTTTTCTTTAACTCGTTTTGTATAGCAGCCATTAAATTTTGTAAGCCCCCCAACATTTGATCGAGATAACCTTTATCATATTCGAAATTATCTTTTGTTGGATTGTAAGTATATTTATTTAAAGGTTGATTAAGCAAAGAATAATCAACTCCGTCTAATTTTTCAAACAGAGTTAAACTCGCTTCTACACTCGAAAATTTACTTGTCGCTTTTTCCGGCGGGACACCGCGAGTTGATACTGCGTATTTTTTGGTTGCCATTCCTGGTTTTGAAACAACAATACTATAATCGAAATTTAATGGGAGATCAAAATCATATTTACCGGTACCATCGGTAGTAACTGTATTGAGGATCTTTCCGCCTTGGTTCACTACAACACTTACCCCGGGCATGCCATTTCCTTTTAAATTTGTAACAAAACCACCAACATGAAGAGGGAAAGTTTGGGTGGCTGTGGGAACTGCCACTTGACCGGAAACAAAATAGGCAATGAAGCTGAAAAATATGACTAAAAGCCTAATATTCATAAATTAACGAGTATCCTAAAAAACATCTTAAATTTACAAAAATATCCTAGATTACAATGAGAAAGAAAGCAATATTTGAGAATACCGTTGTTAATATTAGCTATTGGGAACATAAACATTATTTTTCGGGTGTTGATCTTATTGTTATTGGGTCTGGAATCGTAGGATTAAATGCAGCACTTTATTTCAAAAAAAACAACCCTAAAGCAAGGGTTTTGGTGGTCGAACGAGGTATTTTACCCTCTGGAGCAAGTACCAAAAATGCTGGTTTTGCCTGTTTCGGAAGTCCGAGCGAATTATTGGGCGATATTAAAAAAATATCTGAAAAAACAGTATGGGAAACAGTGAAAATGCGGTGGGATGGCCTCAAACTTTTACGTAAAAATTTAGGTGATGAAAATATTGGATTTAAACAATATGGTGGTTATGAATTATTCAGCTCAAAAGCCTCTTTTAACCAATGTAACGAGAAGCTTCGTTATTTAAATAAAAAAATAAACGAAAATCTTGGCAAAAAAAATGCATTTACAGCAAGTAATTCAGCAATAAAAAACTTTGGATTCAAAAAAATAAACGGAGTCATTTATAACCAATACGAAGGACAAATTGATACGTCCAAAATGTTCAGCAGTTTATTGCAGCTTGTCCGAAAAGAAAAAATAGAAGTCTTAAATAATATTGAGATCTCTTCAATTTCCGATACTAAGAACGGTGTTGAATTAGAGAGCAATTTAGGAGTTTTTAAAACGAAAAAAGTAATTGTAGCAGTGAACGGTTTTGCAAAAGAGCTTTTAAAAATAAAAAATGTTGATCCCGCACGGGCGCAAGTTTTAATTACAAAACCAATTAAAAATTTAAAACTAAAAGGTACTTTTCATTATGATGAAGGGTTTTATTATTTCCGGAACATTGATGACCGCATTTTATTCGGCGGCGGAAGAAATCTTGACATCAAAGGCGAAACCACAACAGAAATTGCAATTACTTCTAAAATTCAAAACCAATTAGAAAATTTATTGAAAACAGTAATTATTCCTGCACAAAAATTTGAAATTGAACGCCGCTGGGCAGGAATTATGGGTGTTGGTTCAGAAAAAAAACCAATTATCAAACATTATTCTACCAATGTTGTATGTGCAGTGCGCATGGGCGGCATGGGTATTGCCATTGGCAGTCTGGTAGGAAAAGAAGCAGCTAAATTAATTTCAGATTAATTTCCCATTTGGGCTACGGCCTGAATTACATCGTGCTTAGTGATAATATGCGTATTTCCTCCAAGATCTTTCATCAATACCGCATTATTATCTTTTGTTATTAACTTCGAAATTTCGTCAATGGTACATTGCGCATCCACAACAGGAAAAGCTTTCTGCATCACATCAGCTACTTTTTTATTTTTAATTTCGCTGTTCTTTATTAGCTGCGCGAAAAGATAACCATCATCGAGCGAACCTACAAAATCATTATTTTTTGAAACCGGTAATTGCGAAATATTAAATTTATTCATTAATACTAAAGCATCGTTCACTGTAGCAGTGGCATCGACCGTTACTAATTTTTGATTTTTGTGCGATGAGATAAGATCAATAGCTTTTGGTTTGCTGATTGTAAGAAAGCCACGGTCGCGCATCCAATCATCATTGAACATTTTACCAAGATAACGTGTACCATGATCATGAAAAATAATTACAACAACATCACCTTTTTTAAATTTGTCTTTCATTTGCATCAATCCTGCCAATGCAGAACCTGCGCTGTTCCCAACGAAAATAGCTTCTTCACGCGTAATACGGCGCGTCATGATCGCAGCATCTTTATCAGTTACTTTTTCAAAATGATCAATAATATTAAAATCAACATTCAATGGTAAAAAATCTTCGCCAATACCTTCGGTGATGTAAGGATAAATTTCGTTCTTATCTAAAATTCCTGTCTCCTTATATTTTTTAAATACCGAACCATAAGTATCAATTCCTAAAACTTTTATGTTTGGATTTTTTTCTTTCAAAAATTTTCCTGTTCCGCAAATTGTTCCGCCTGTCCCTACTCCAACAACCAAATGCGTAACTTTACCATCCGTTTGATCCCAAATTTCAGGACCGGTTTGTTCATAATTAGCAATGGCATTACTCGGATTATCATATTGATTTGGTTTCCACGAATTAGGAATTTCATTTACCAAACGTGATGAAACAGAATAATAAGAACGCGGATCTTCAGGATCAACATCGGTTGGACAAACAACCACTTCTGCACCAAAAGCGCGGAGTGCATCAACTTTTTCTTTACTCTGTTTATCTGTTGTAGTGAAAATACATTTGTAACCTTTAATTACAGCACCAATTGCTAAACCCATTCCGGTATTTCCGCTGGTGCCTTCAATAATTGTTCCTCCCGGTTTTAGTCTGCCATCTTTTTCTGCATCTTCGATCATCTTGATCGCCATTCTATCTTTTATAGAATTGCCGGGATTAAAAGTTTCTACTTTTGCATACACTTCGCAAGGCAGATCTTTTACAATTTTATTTAAACGAACCATTGGCGTGTTACCAATAGCTTCCATTATATTTTTACAAACTTTCATCGGATTTTAAAATAAGATTAAGGAAATATGAAATGCTTTATTTTTTTATGCTAATAAAGCTCTTGCTATAACAATACGCTGCACTTCGCTTGTACCTTCGTAGATCTGTGTAATTTTTGCATCACGCATCAAACGTTCAACGTGATATTCTTTTACGTAACCGTATCCACCGTGCACCTGCACCGCTTCTGTTGTAACCCACATGGCTGTTTCGCTGGCATAAACTTTTGCCATCGCACTTTCTTTATCCATTGGTAAATGCTGATCTTTTAACCAGGCAGCTCTGTAAATTAATAAACGTGCGCACTCAATTCTTGTTGCCATATCAGCTAACTTAAATTGAATGGCCTGATGTCCGGAAATTAATTTTCCAAATGCTTTTCTTTCTTTCGAATATGCTAATGCTAATTCATAAGCACCGCTTGCAATTCCTAAAGCTTGTGATGCGATACCAATTCTTCCTCCTGTCAACGTTTTCATAGCGAATTTAAAACCAAAACCTTCTTCACCAATACGATTTGCTTTCGGAACTTTAACATCGCTAAACATTAACGAGTGTGTATCACTTGCGCGGATACCCATTTTATTTTCTTTCGGACCAACAGTAAAACCAGGCATATCTTTTTCCATGATAAGGCAGTTGATGCCTTTGTGACCTAATTCAACATTCGTTTGCACCATTACCATGTAAACCGATGCACTGTTTCCATTGGTGATCCAGTTTTTTGTACCGTTCACTAAATAGTTATCGCCTTTATCTATTGCAGTTGTTTTTTGTGAAGTCGCATCACTTCCTGCTTCAGGTTCTGATAGGCAAAATGCGCCTATTTTTTCACCTTTAGCTAAAGGCACTAAATATTTTTGTTTTTGTTCTTCGTTACCAAATTGTTCTAATCCCCAACATACTAATGAATTATTTACACTCATTACCACACTGCAAGATGCATCAACTTTAGAAATTTCTTCCATTGCTAAAACGTAAGAAATAGCATCCATTCCGCCGCCGCCGTATTTAGGGTCGACCATCATACCTAAAAAACCCAATTCGGCCATTTTTTTAATTTGTTCGGTGGGGAATTTTTGGTGCTCATCACGTTCAATAACTCCGGGCTTCAATTCATTTTGCGCAAATTCACGCGCTGCCTTCTGAATCATTAAATGCTCTTCTGTAAGTTCAAAATGCATAGGTTCGTGTTTTTTAAGGGCCAATTTTGCCAGCCTTGCAAATATAATATTATATAGGCTTTTTGGTGCTTTTTTTTATAGATTTGTTTAAATAATTTTAAGCTCTAAAAGCTTGTCAAAATCAGGTAAATACACAATCATCGGCATAATGAGCGGCACCTCGCTCGATGGTTTGGATATTGCCCTTTGCGAGTTTGAAGGCGAAGCGGATAATTTAAGCTACAAAATTCTAAAAGCCGACACCATTTCTTATAGCGCAGCTCAAAAAAACAAACTAAGATCATTGCCTTTTCTTAATGTTGAGAATTATTTTAAACTTCATCACCAATTCGGAAAATTTATCGGGAAAGAGATACTGAAATTTATGAACGGTGTTCCCGGAAAACCAAATGCAATTGCTTCGCACGGACATACCGTTTTCCATCAACCTGAAAAAGGTTTTAGCACACAATTTGGCTGCGGAGCAACTATCACAGCTCAAACAAATATCACTACAGTTTGTGATTTCAGAAGTCTGGATGTTGCTTTAGCCGGACAAGGCGCACCTTTGGTTCCTATTGGTGATAAATTACTGTTTAATCAATACAAAAGTTGTTTGAACATTGGCGGTATTGCTAATATTTCGTTTACGAAAAATAATTCGCGCATTGCATTTGATGTTTGTTTTGCGAATATGGCTCTTAATTATTTTGCACAATTAGCAGGTAGCGATTATGATAAGAATGGCGATTGGGCAAAACAAGGAAACTGCAATGAAGAATTACTAAACAATTTAAATAATTTAAGTTTCTTTAAAATTAAGTCAGCAAAATCTTTAGGCCGCGAAAATTTTGAGAATGAATTTTTATACTGTATCGAAAAAAGTAAGTTGCCGGTCAACGACATCTTAAATACGCTTGTAGATCATATTGCTTTTCAAATTGCGCAAGTACTGAATGAAAATAAACTAGAAGATGTTTTTGTAACAGGAGGTGGTGCACATAATACATTTTTAATTGAGGTTCTTAAAAAATATTACAAAGGAAAGATCATTATTCCGGATGAAACAACAATTAATTACAAAGAGGCACTTATTTTTGCATTACTGGGACATTTAAGATTAAACGAACAAACAAATACATTAAGTTCAGTTACCGGAGCAAAACACGATTCGGTTGGCGGAGCAGTTTATTTCAGCGGAACAATAAAACTTTAAACAACCAAACAATGAACGTCATTTGGGTATTTTTAGGAGGAGGAATTGGCAGCGCAATCCGTTACTTTATCGGAACCATATTTTCAAAAACTACGTTAGCATTACCTATCGCCACTTTATGCTCAAATATGTTGAGTTGTTTTATTTTTGCCTTTGCGCTTTTCGTTTTTAATGAAAAATTACAATCAAGCGGTAGTTTGAAATTATTTTTATTAACAGGTATTTGCGGAGGCTTAAGCACATTCTCAACCTTTAGCCATGAGACCTTTGAATTGTTAAAACAACATAACTATATATGGGGAGTAGGCAATATCTTACTAAGTGTTATTTTGTGTTTGCTTATTTTTTATATCTTTATAGGGAAATTATCTTAAAACAATGAGAAAATTAATTTTATTATTACTTCTTCTTTCATTTTCTCACAACATTTCCTTTTCCCAGGTAAAACGTTATTTACGTAAAGCTGCAAAGGCAACTGAAAATGCTCATTTAGATAAAGCACGCCAATATTATTTGAAAGTTATTGCAATAGATAAATACAATTACAATGCTAATGTTGGATTTGGTATCACGCTTTCTGAATTTATGGACCAACAGGAAGAAGCTCTTCCCTATTTACAAAATGCCTATAATCACACGCCAAAAGACACACTTCCAGATCTCATTTACGCCCTTTCAAAATGCTATCAGCACGAAGGTAATTTTGAGGAAAGCATTAAGTTCTTAGATATGCTCAAAGGCGCCGTTGCGATTGATGAAGATGACAAACTATTTCAGTTGGATCTAAAAAAGCGCAAGGAAGATTGTCTTTACGCAATGGCCAATTCTACTCCTACTAATCCTAAAGATTGGTACGTGGTTAATTTGGGCTCTACTGTAAATTCAAAAAGTCCGGAATATGTTCCCGTTATTACACCTAATAACGAATTATTATTCACATCAAAACGTCAGGACGATAAAAAAGAAAAGATAAGTGATCTGGACGGAAAATATTTCGAGAGTATGTATTTAAGTCAGGCTGATGGCGGAAAGTTTGCAGCACCCCGTCGTTATACAGTTCCTGATCTGTTCTTAAGTTCTAAATTCCGTAAGCATCACGAATCTGTTATTTCGATGTCACCCGATGGGAAAAAATTGTACGTGTACCGTGATACCAAAATTTTTGAAATTGACCTAGAGAATGTAAAGAAAGAGAATCCTAAAAAAATGTCGAAGAAAATCAATTTCGCTTATTATCAAAATCACGCTTACATTAGTAAAGACGGTAAAACTTTATTTTTTACCAGCGAGGCAAAAAATGGTTTTGGCGGGATAGATATTTATCAATCCAAAAAAGTATCAGATGGCGTTTGGGGCAAACCTGAAAATTTAGGAGAGAATATTAATACTGCTTACGATGAGGATGCGCCTTTTTTAAGTGATGATGGAAATACTTTGTACTTCGCATCTCGCGGACATCCCGGTTATGGTAATTTCGATATTTACAAATCGGAGTTGAAAGATGGAAAATGGGGCAAGCCTGAAAATTTAGGCGCGCCAATTAATTCACCTGCTCACGATATTTTTATGGTGCAGAATAAAGATGGTAACATTGGTTATTTCTCTTCAGGCAGAAAAGGCGGTAAAGGTGACATGGATATTTACAAAATAAATTATTTATCCAACTTAAACAAAGAGTGTACAACATTTAATGATAATGTTATTGCGCTCACAAATAATTTGATCAACGAAAAAGAAAACGAATATAATTTTAAAGCGGCTTTTCCTGAATACTACAAAGTTTTACAAACCGGATGGAAAGTAAATAATGAAACAGTAACCGGTAAAAGCAATATTTTAGATTACAAATTCACAAAAACAGGTGACAACACCGTGCAATTTAAAGTATTTGCTTATTGTGACACTTGTATTGAACCAATGATCGTTTGTAATACAACAACTATTAATATTAAATCTACAGATGTTGTTGTGGTTAATAATAACGATGCGATCTTAGCTGCATTAGCAAATTATCATGGCAAATTAAGCGATGAACAATTAAAAGCATTAGGTTTTGATCTTGCTCCTTTACGTTTTAATTTCAACGAATCGGGTGTGCGTGAAGATGCGCAAACAACTTTAACTAAAAATCTGGAAGTTCTTAAAAAATATCCTGAATTACGTGTTGAAATTTATGGATATGCCGATTCACAAGGTAAACCAGGACGCAATCAGGTTCTTTCCGGACAACGTGCTAATAATGTTAAAGGATTCCTTTCTAAAAATGGATTATCAGGAAAACAAATTCTTAAAACTGTGGGTAAAGGCGCAACTAATCTTTTAAACAATTGTGCAAAAGGTGAAGATTGCGGTAAAGAAGAAAACGAAATAAACCGTCGCGCAGAAATTATAGTATTCAAGAAATAACATGGATTTCAAAAACCGAAAAGATCTCGTCTTTATTATTCTTGCCGGATTTTTTGTCACTAATGCAATTGTAGCTGAACTCATAGGCGGAAAACTTGTTCAGTTCTTCGGGATTTTCACACAAAGCATTGGAATTATTTTATGGCCAGTTGTTTTTGTTCTCACCGATCTTATCAATGAGTATTACGGACACAGCGGTGTACGCAAGCTTACGCTCATCACAGTTGGATTAATTATTTACACCTACATTTTAATTACTGTTGCCATTAATTTAACTGCGGTTGGTTTCTCACCTGTTAGCGATGCGGCTTTTACAACGGTGTTCGGACAAAGTCAGTGGATAATTGTTGGAAGCATCTGTGCTTTTTTAACTTCGCAGTTAATTGATGTTTGGATCTTTTGGAAATTACGAAACGTAACAGGACACAAAATGATCTGGCTGCGCGCAACAGGAAGTACGGTTATTAGTCAGCTGATCGATACTTTCCTTGTTCAGTTCATCGCTTTTGTAATTCCAGGCAAATGGTCGTTTGGTGATTTTGCTGTTAATGCTGCTTGGGGTTATGCTTTTAAATTATTAGTAGCGATTGCATTGATACCATTAATTTATCTCGGACATTTCGCTATTGAAAAATATTTAGGAAAAGGAAAAGAAGCTGTAGAATAAAATGATCACCACAACATTTATAATTGTTATTGTCGCATTCTCAATTTATTGTTTTAATGACAGGAATGCCATGTACAAATATTTATTCCATCCCTACTCTATTAAGCGCAATAATGAACATTACCGTTTTTTAACGCACGCTTTTATTCATGCTGATACTATGCATTTAGCATTAAATGTTTTTGCGCTCTACATGTTTGGCTATGCTGTTGAATCTCATTATTATTTATTGGATAGCGGTGAATATATTGGGTTGTACACATCATTATTCTATGATAAGAATTCAGCCGATCCCGAAGAAATTGTAAGAGCGACCAGAATTGGAAAAATCGCGTACTTAGGTTTGTTCACCGGCGGAATTTATGCTGCTTCCATTACAGAATATTTTAAAAATAAAAATAATCCATCTTATTCTTCATTAGGAGCAAGCGGTGCCATTGAAGCCATAATTTTTAGCTATATAATCATTCAACCTTTCAATACGCTTTACTTATTTGTTTTACCAATGCCTGCATGGTTATTAGGAATCGTTTTTTTAGCAGGAAGTTATTATTTAAGCAAACGCAAAACCGGTGACCCTGAAGCCGACCGTATTGGACATGAAGCCCATTTTTGGGGAGCAATATTCGGAGTTATTTATACAGTTGCATTAAAACCAAGTTTGGTTACAAACATATTTCATTCTATTTTTAACCATTAATCTTTTTAAATTGAAAGTCACTTTTTTAGGAACAGGCACATCACAAGGCGTACCATTAATTGGCTGCACTTGTAAAGTATGTACTTCCCCCGATAAAAAAGATAATCGTCTTCGTTCTTCCGTAATGATCGAAGATAAAAATACCAATATTGTTATTGATACCGGTCCGGATTTCAGGCAACAAATGTTACGCGAGAAGGTAAAAAAACTGGATGCCGTTATTTTTACGCACGAACACAAAGATCATATTGCAGGATTAGATGAAGTGCGTGCTTTCAATTTCATCAATGGAATTGTGATGCCCGTTTATGCAACAGAACGCGTGCAACAAGCTCTTAAAATGGAATTCGCATATATTTTTGCTGATTTAGATTATCCCGGTATTCCTAAAATAGATTTAAAAACAATTACTGATAATTCTTTTACTGTCGGAGATCTGAAAATACAACCGATAAATGTTTTGCATTATAAATTACCGGTAAAAGCATTCCGTGTTGGAAATTTTTCTTACATCACAGATGCAAATTTTATTAGTCCGGAAGAAAAAGAAAAAATTAAAGGCTCAGAAGTGGTTGTGATAAATGCTTTACGTCGCAACGAACATATTTCTCATTTCACATTTAACGAAGCAATAGATCTCGCCAACGAATTAAAAGCTAAAAAAACTTATTTCACACATATCTCCCACCAATTAGGATTACATAGTGAAGTAAGTTTAGAATTACCCGATCATATTGAGTTAGGATACGATGGATTGCAGATTGAAGTGTCAGTTCGAGCGTAGTCGAGAACTTTCAAAAACGTCTCGACTTCGCTCGACATGACAGATGTTAAGCCTGCGCAGTTGGTCCACCAAATGAAAGCGGCAGAGCATTCAGATCAGAATCTTTTATTTTACCGTGTACTTGTTCGAAGCGCTGTACATTATCGTTTAAAGCTTTCACCAAACGTTTTGCGTGTTGCGGTGTAAGCACGATGCGTGATTTTACTTTCGCCTTCGGTACACCGGGCATCATTTTTATAAAATCGATTACGAATTCACTTTGCGAATGTGTAATGATAGCAAGGTTTGAATAAATTCCTTCTGCGACTTCTTCGCTTAACTCAATATCAATTTGGTTAGGCTGGTTTTTGTTCTCTTCCATGTTTTTCGTTTAAATATGTTTTCATTTGTTCTGCTATTTTTTTTGCTTCGTCGGCAGCTTTTGATGCAAAATCTTTTCCACTACCTGCGTAAATAATATTCCTGGATACATTTACGATCAAGCCAATGTCTTTATTCGCTCCGAATTTACAAACATCCTCCAGCGAACCGCCCTGAGCTCCTACTCCCGGAACTAATAAAAAATGATTTGGAATTATTTTACGGATGCTTTCAAGCATTTGCGCTTTGGTTGCTCCAACAACAAACATCATGTTATTTTCAGTTCCCCACGAAGCGCATGTTCTTATTACATTCAAATACAATTCTTCTGTTCCTGTTTTTAATAACTGGAAATCAGCAGAACCTTCATTGCTTGTCAATCCTAAAACAATAGCCCATTTATTTTCAAATCCCAAAAAAGGTTTCACTGAATCGCTACCCATATAAGGGGCTACAGTAATTGCATCAGCATTTAGTCGTTTAAAAAAAGCTTTAGCGTACATCGCTGATGTGTTTCCTATGTCGCCGCGTTTTGCATCTGCAATTAAAAAGTGATCCGGATAATTTGCTTTAATATATTTAATTGTTTTTTCTAAACTGCTAACACCGCTTAAACCATAAGCTTCGTAAAAAGCATTGTTAGGTTTAAAAGCAATGCAATGATCAGCTGTTGCATCTATGATCTCGCGGTTGAATTCAAAGATCGGATCTTCATCATTTAAGATATGTTTTGGAAATTTATCCACATCAGGATCTAATCCTACACACAAAAATGTTTTCTTTTCCTGTATTTGTTCTATCAGTTTCTGTCTGTTCATACAACGACTTTATTAGTCAATTCATTTAATTTTTCAGTAAAAAAAACACTCATGCTATTGGTATAATATTTTGCTTTATACTGTCCAACCCAACGTATTCCTCTAATGGAGCTGGTTAAAAACACTTCATCACCGTTCATTAGTGAGTTTATTGTTAAAGGCATTTCAAAGGTAAGTACTTTATTTGCAGTGGCGAGTTTTAATATTTGTTTCCTCATGATACCATCAACACAACCTTCGGTTAAAGGCGCGGTGTACATGCAACCATTCTTCACTATAAAAACGTTGGAACTAATACTTTCACAAATGCTTCCATTCTCATTTATAATAAAACATTCGTCGAGTTTCATGGATGTTTTTGCGAGACCGGCCATTACATAAATCAAAGCATTTCCGCTTTTAATATTTGCTAATTTATTGATCTGTTTTTTTATATCAGCATAAATATCCATCCACAAACCTTTTTTGTTCAGAACGTAACCTTCAGCTTCAATATTCTCAGCTTCTATCAAAAAAGAAATATCATTTGTTTCAGGCGCGTAAAACCCGCCTTCGTTCCTAAAAACAGTCAGACGAATTCTTGCGTCTCTTCCAATTTTATTTTTTACTAAGAGCAATTTGATCAGAGCATCAACATTTTCAAAATTAAATTCGGCAGGTAAATTAAATCGTAAGACCGTCATTCCCAATTTCAAACGGTTAAGATGATCTTTCAGAAACATTATTTTTCCATTACAAACTCGAATGCTTTCAAACAACGAATCGCCGTAACGGAAAGCGCGGTTCGAAAAAGAAATGGCAGGTTCGTATAAACTTATCAGGTGCCCGTTAAATATGCAATGTGTATCTTCCACAGCTTATAAAATTACGCAATAGCACTCAAAATCCCATCAATGTTGATAATTGAGGTATAACAAAGGTCAAAAATTACTCATTTTTCCCTTCCAAAACTGCTCCAAAATTAGTAATTTTGCTCACTATTAAATCCAAGCATTTATGAAAGACATTTTTGAAAAAGTCGTTGCAAACATGGGCCCTTTGGGTATTTATGCACAAGACGGACACGGTTACTTTTTTTTCCCGAAGCTTGAAGGAGAGATTGGTCCGTACATGAATTATAGAGGTAAAAAACTATTAAACTGGAGTTTAAATAATTATTTAG
>JANYCL010000445.1 GCA_025360355.1 Sphingobacteriaceae bacterium | reverse complement strand
GCATCCTTTAGTAATTTGAACATGTGATGGAACAAACGGTTTTGATCTTTAATAACTGCAAACTCTTTTGCTAAAGATTCAACATTTATTTTTTTACCGACTTTAAAATCCATTCCCATTTCTTTAAGGGAATTACAGATATAACCGATGGTTAATTTATATTGTTCCGGTTCGTATTGTTTGTAATATTCTTTTTGTTCTGAACGTGCTGCAACTTGTTTAATAGTTTCTTTAACGCCTTTTTGAATTGCATTTGGAGAAACTAAAAACTTGCCCGGATTACGGAGTAATTCCTGATCAGTACGCGGTTTCATGTTCCAGTTGTATTCGTAGAACCACTTATCTTGTTCTCCTCCTGATTCGCCGCGTGAACCTTTTAAGTATTGCGATTTGAATCCATGGAATTCTGCAACTAAACTTCCGTCTTCATTAAAGATCCATAATTCACCTAAAGCGTATTCATCTGTCCACTCTCTTAATCTACCGTGAACATATAATTTGTACGACTTAACATCATTGTACCATTTAATTCTGTCGATGTGACGCGGAACATACACGCCCATTTTTTTGCTTACATCTTCGCGCTCGTTGAAAATTCCGAACACAGTTTGGAAACAGCTATCAAGCACACCCGGGTGAATATTAAATTGGAAAAATTCAGAACGGATACTTTCGTGAACTTCAATTTCGCTCAATGATTCCCAGTTTCCGTCGCTTCTCCATAATTTTTTGATCGCCCGGAAAGTTGGTCCTAAATACAAACCGCTCTCTAACAATTCATCGTGCATTGGTTTTACTGCAACAGGAATTGTGATACGTTTTTTGATAGCTTCAAAATTTACAGGGATCGGTGTGAATTTATCGCCAATGTGATTGATCTTTCCATTCGAACACATGGTCCATTGAGCTTCTTTGCCTTTTGGTTTTGTGTAGATGAAATAATCACCACTGTCGTGAGAAATATCAATTTGGATAATCGGTGGTTCACCTGAATCCGGCAAGAACAATGCGCTGTCGAAGTTTACATCTTCAATGAAATTAAATTTTTCTCCGAACGATGCTTTAGCTGCACCGATAACAAGATCAACATGACCTGCACCGGGAAATACGATCGGGCCTTGTACTTTGTGATCTTCAATGTAGGGATAAGTTCTTTTATCTAAAGTTACATCCCACAAAATGTTACTGCTTTCTCTAGCAGAAACAGATTTCCGACTAAGATGCGGATGGTGATTTTCAAAAGTTCCTAATCTTGTTTTCTTTCCTTCAGGTGTTTCTAACCAATAGCTTTCTTGTTGCCAAGGATATTTTGGAAGTTTAACGGTGCCATTATCAGAACCATAAAATGCATTCCAGTCGATGTTTACACCCCAAGTATGTAATGCAGCAGCAGAAGCGAGGAATGTACGTTTCTCATCTTCTTTACGACGGATGGAAGGAATTACAATTCCTTTTTTCTTTTTCACGGTGAATAATTCTTGTACACCAATAGCATGAACAGGGTGCGGACCTAATTCAATGAATGTATCAAAACCATCATTCATCTGCGCTTCGATAGCTGCAGTAAAGAAAACAGGTTCTCTCACATTTCTGAACCAATACAATGGATTCAGATCTTCACCTTTCACTTGTTTACCTTCAACAGTAGAGTAGAATGGAATTGTTGTAGCTTTTGTTTTGAATTCACCCAATGAAGTTAATAGTTCTGCTTTCAATGGTTCCATGTGATGACTATGGAACGGAACATTTACTTCGAGTAACTTATGGAAAATATCTTTCTTGTTTAATTCTTCAGCAATTTCCATGATCGCATCTGTGTCACCCGAAAGTGCAACTAACGATGGACCATTTACGGCACCAACAGAAACGCGATGTTCTTTACCTTTCACTAATTTACTTGCTTCTGCAAATGGTAAACCAACTGCAAGCATTTTTCCTTTATCAGTTGCTTTGTGTTGTACGCGACTTCTGTGGAAAATTAATAATACAGCTTGTTCTAATGTTAATGCCCCTGATGCATAGCCTGCGGCAACTTCACCGATACTATGACCAACAACTGCGCTTGGTGTAACGCCCATTGCTTTCCACATTTCGAATAATCCAATTTGGATCGCGAAAATTGCGGGTTGTGCAATGTTTGTTTCGCTGATGCGTGATGTTGCACCATCGCGTCCTAATTCTTCCATTAACGACCATCCACCTAAGTGAACTGATAACATTTTATCGAGTTTGGTAATTGTATCTCTGAACAAAGGTTCTTTTTCAAATAATTGTCGGCCCATTCCCCACCATTGTGGACCTTGTCCTGAAAAAATAAATACTATTTTTTCTTTTTTCTCATTTGTTTTTCCTTCAGCGATTCCTGTCACGGTTTCACCGTTCAGATAAATTTGCATGTTCTTAGCTAATTCTTCTTTTGATTCAGCAACAAATGCAAGACGCATATCGTGATGTGAATTACGAACTGCGGAAGAATAACAAATATCACTAAAGCTTGATTTATTATTTTTATCCTTTACAAATTCTAAACACGATTCGGTGTATGCTTTTAATGCATCGGCATGACGAGCAGAAAGTGTGAAGATGTGTAAACCTTTTTTATCGTTTGCTCTTGAAACTGATTTTTCATAACCTTCCAAAACAACATGGACGTTTGATCCGCCAAAACCAAAAGAGTTAACGCCACCATAACGTGGTGCGCCATTTTTTGATTTCCATGGAATGCTATCGGTTGGAACTTTTAATTTTAATTCTTCGAACGGAATATTTGGATTTCCTTTTTTGAAATGAATATTCGGAGGAATGATATTGTGTTTTAATGCTAAAGCTAATTTTGAAATACCTGCAACTCCTGAAGCAGGTTCTAAGTGACCGATATTTGATTTCACTGAACCGATATAGCAATCATCTTTTCTGTCTTTACCAATAACTTTACCGATAGAATTTGTTTCGATAGGATCTCCAACAAAAGTTCCTGTACCGTGCGCTTCCACATACTGAAC
>JANYCL010000370.1 GCA_025360355.1 Sphingobacteriaceae bacterium | reverse complement strand
AGTACCAACCACCAATTTAAATTACCGGGAATGAAGAGATAAACTGCAAACGGAATTGTTGTAATTAATATTAATCCGCAAAGTTTAATAAACGCCATATCGCGTTTATCGTTCAGCATTTTAATAAAAAAACGTTCTATAAAATTAAAAGTTGTTTTTTCTTTATAAACGGGGTCGGTAATGGTAATGTCGTTAATATTGGTCATCTAAAATCTGACAGGAATAATTATTTGTTGTTTGCTTGTTGGTTTTTGAAATCGGTTCTAAAAATAATATCCCAAAATTTAGAGCTTACGCCGTAACCATTATCATGATCTTGATAATGATGTACCATGTGATGTTTTTTAATTTTCATCCATAAACCGTTTTTAAATTGAAAGTGGTGAATGGCATAGTGCGACATATCATAAAAAAGATAACCCGCAACAAAGCCGCTGAAAAAAGGTGCGACAAATTGTTCGCCGATTAAAAAACGAAATAAAAAATAATAAAGGAAAGCGAGAGGAATACTTACTGCAGGAGCCATTACTAAACGTTTCGCGTCATTTGGATAATCATGATGCACACCATGAAATATGAAATGTAAACGCTTACCAAAAGTTGAAGTAGGGTGGTAGTGAAATAAAAAACGGTGCATTAAATATTCGGTTAACGACCAAACAAAAATGCCTGTCGGGATCAATAAAATAATAGGTAATACACCAAGATGAAAAACAAAAATGCTTTTATAAATAAAAAAAACAACTACCGGAACAAAAAGAATTAAAGGTGTTACAAAATGAATTTTCGAAAACAATTCTAAAAAATTGCTTTTAAACATTCTTGTCGACTCCTGACTATTAGAAACAAATTTCTGCTGCATTATTAATTTGTGTGAATTTCAATTACGAAATTACGAAAAATTTGTGAGGTATTTTTATAAAAATTCTGACAGATCTATTAGTCGCTCTTTGATCTCAGCATCGTTTAATTTTGTTAAAAGAAGCTGCATTCCCTTCTCAGAAAGCTCATCTTTACTATAATTGGTGTTATAAAGCATGGTTTTGATATCGCCAACTGCATCTCTTTTACAAGAGCGCATCGATTTGATAGCGTTCTCAAGAGCTTTATGAGTTTCGTCAGTTTTTACAATTTCGTCTGCTATTCCCCATTCCAAAGCTTTTGCAGCGGGATATTTTTGTCCGGTAAGAACCATTTTTTTTATTGTGGTTCTGTTCATTTTATTAAGTAATGCAGGAAGTATCATGCCAGGAATTAACCCTAATAAACCTTCAGGTAAAGAATATGAACTCGACTCCGTTGCAATAACATGATCACAAGCACAAACAATTCCCATTCCTCCGCCTGAAGCAGAACCTGAAACCACAGCAATTGAAATAAATTTTCCGGTCTGTAATTTTTTTAAACATGAAGCGTATTCCTGCATGTTCTTATAATGATCTGCATTTTGATTATCGGTCACCCACTTAAGATCTAAACCATCACAAAAAACTTTTTCACTTCCTTTTAAAATAAGAAAAGAAACATTTTCATTTTCGGCTTTTGTAATTTGTTGAGATAGATCGCCAATGGATTTGGGATTTAAGAGAGGTGGAATTATTATTTCCTGGTGGAAAGAATTAACTGAAGTCATAAGTCCTGTAATAACCTTTAGAACCTTTGTAAATTAATAAACCTTTTCCTTTATAAGCAGTATCGTATAATCCGGAAACGATATTAAAATTAGGATCGAAATCGGCATCTTTAATTCTGCGTTCTCTATCTGTTTCCATTTCTTCGTATTGCTCAACTGTAATTTTATAACGGTTGCTTAATAATTCTTTTAGTCCTGCTTTTTTCGCAACTTCTTTTGATTTTTCTGTCACTAAAACAGAATAAAATTCAGCACAAGAACCTGAACCGTAAGAAAAAATTCCAATGCGGTCGTTTGGTTTCAGATCACTTACATTATCAACTGTTGCAAGCATGGCCACAAAAATACTTCCGCCATAAGTTCCACCAATATCTTTAGAATAAGTTATGGAAGGTAAAACTTTATTTTTAAAAGTTTCATTTACTTCTTCAATGCTTGCATCAGAACTCATTTGCATTAATAATTTGTGTGCTCTGAAACTTATTCCGCTAAAAGGAACGTGATAAACATTTTGTTTGAAGTAAGTTTTGAAATCAACACTTCCCACATTTGCTTCATAATCTTCCCAAGTTGCCGCTAAAGCTTCCATGTAAGAAAATAAACTGTGTTCGCTATTGCCGGTTTCTAACCATGGTAATGGACGAATAACATCTGCAACTTCGTGAGCGTAAATTCCAAATTTATCAACTTCTAATTCTAAAAAATCAGGCTTGTCAGAAACTAATAAAGCTACAGAGCCACCACCGCAAACATATTCCCACGGCTTATGAATTGAATTCAAACTTTCATCAGTTGTAATTACTAAAGCTTTTTGTCCTTTTTTCACCATGCCTGATGATAACCACGACACAGCCATTTTTAAAGCAGCAGTTCCTGAATAACAAGCGATCTTCACTTCAAAATGCCTGCAAGCACTTGGTAATCCCAAATAATGAAACACCCATGAGCTTAAAGATTTT
>JANYCL010000364.1 GCA_025360355.1 Sphingobacteriaceae bacterium | reverse complement strand
GGTAATTAAACAATTAAAAGGAAATAAAGTTGATTGGGAAGAAGAATACATGAAGCCAACCATGATAGGCGTAGAAACCTTTAAGAGTTACGTAATGGCCTGGTACGACGGAACGCTTTATGAAATATTTTTTGCGAAAGACATTAACCCTGAATTTAAAAAACAAATTTGTTCAGTGCTTGCAGGGTATGTTTGGGATCTCAGCAATCCGTTTGTAAAAAAACATGACCGCGCTTTAAAATCTTTAGCTGAGGTTATCCGCATAAGTAAAAAAGAAGACGTCGTTAAATAATCAATTACTTTTTGCGGCAGTAGAAGTAAATTCAGGAGAAAGCTTTATTCGCGAATTCATTTCAAGCATTGCTGCTAAAACTAATTGCGAATAATTTTGTGAAGCCGAACGGAAATGACGTGTTTGTGCATGCCACAAATTATAGATCAAATTCATATCACCTTTTTGCGGCATAAAAGTATATAGCGCCAATTTTACATTTCCCGAACCTGCATGATAAGAATGCATCACCAGTAATTTAAACCACAGATCATTTTCGTTGTATGTAATGTGGAGCGAGTCTAAAATTAATTTTGTGTTGGGAATGCAAATTGTTTTGATGAGACTTGAAGCTGCATAAGCAGAGCGATCAAAATCAGCACGCTCGTCTAACTGACGGTTAACTTTTAATCCAAACAAACGCGCCACTTCTTTCATTAATTGAAACGGACCATAAGCGCCGGCATTTGATTTTTGTAATTTATTCGGACTCTCAATTAATAAAATAGCTTGTGCATACCAGGGATCAACGTCATTCGCCACAAAATCATTTATACCTCTATCAAAATTTTCAAATGCCCTGTCGAAATTATAAAAAAACTGTTTGCCCTCGGTCAATAAAACACGACAAGAAGAATCCTGTCCGTTTGCGCATCTAACGCTATCACGATAAAATTGTTTTTTCTCATCGTTTTGAGTCACCCAGCTTTTGTGATGCGTTTTTCCAACTACTTTTCTGTTGTGCCCTAAGCTTAACAAAGAAGAATCCTGATGCAGATTCATAATTTGCCTCCAGAATTTAACTTGCGACAAAGTATCACAACGGAAATTATAGATCTGTTTATCAAAAACATAATTGCGGCTTAGTTTGTCATCCAATTTGCAAACACCAATAACATCAGAGCAAAGATCTTTATTTATAACAATAGGTTTTATGCTATCGTTTCCTTTTCCATTAAACAGGTGTGGTAAAAAAGCTATGAAGGCAAATAATTTCATGCAATAAATTGTAGCATAAGTTACGAAAAATATAGCCAGAGCAAATACAAAAAACACTAATTTTTTCACGGAGCAAAGTTAATTAAGAAAACGACTTAAGGCTTAACAGAAAGCAGCCACTCTATCGCTTTGTCTTTAGAATCAAACATTCTCATTTTCATATTTTGTTTTTGAATGAAATTAATGAGAAAATTTATTACGATTCTGTGCGCTAATGAACGAACTAAGACAGCGCTGGCTGCGGTCATCGCGTTTCTTTCCGGGTCAGTGGAAAACTCCCGCGCTTCTCCCGAAACAGAAGTATAACGCCCGGGTTCAACTAAAATTCTGTATTTGGTTTTTCCATTGTAACGCGACCGTAAAATTTCATATTGCTCTTCTGAATCTTTCAGGGATACTTCCACATTATCATCAATACGCATGTTTGTAATGCCATTGTCCCAAAAGTCAATAGTGGCAATGCGCTGACGCACGGATTCAATAATTTTAAAATCGGACATTAAGAGTTAAAAACGGAAGTAATGATAAAAAAATAATTTGAGAAAAGAAAGCGGGGCAGAAATTAAACAACCCTGATCATGATCAAGCTTACATCATCAACCTGTTCGTGATTCCCTTTCCATTTTGAGAATTGAGAGATCAGGTCTGTCTTTTGTTGCTCTAATGGATTTTGGGAACCTTTAATAATTAGTTCTTTAAGATTTTTTGACTTCAATTTTTTCCCGCTCTCGCCACCAAACTGATCAGAAAAGCCATCGGTACATAAAACGATCAGGTCATTTTTCTGAAGCTCGATCGATTGTGATGAGAAGGGTTTTAACTCTTCGCTGTACTGACCGATTGGCATTTTATCGCCCGCGTATTGAATTAATTCATTGTTTCTTACCAACCATAAATTATTATTGGCACCGGAAAACTCTAAAGTATTATTTAATTTATTCCAAACACAAATGGCCATGTCCATTCCGTCCTTACGATCGGTAGCGCCTTTTTGTCCGAGCGCCGCAATAATTTTTGAACGCAATTTATTTAAAACCTCATCGGCTTTAAATATTTTATTTTCTACAACTAATTCATTTAAAAAACTATTTCCAAGCATACTCATGAATCCGCCCGGCACGCCATGACCGGTACAATCTGCTAAAGCAAAAACAGAACGGTTATTAATTAAATTGTGCGCCCAATAAAAATCACCACTCACAATATCTTTCGGGAAGAAAATAATAAAATGCTCCGGCGATATTTTCTTCCAAACCTCTTCGCTTGTTAAAACAGCAGCTTGAATTTTTTGAGCGTAGTTAATACTGTCGATAATTTCTTTTTGCTTTTCTTCTACTAATTCTTTTTGATGCGAGAGCTCTTCTTTTTGTAATTCGACCTGTTCCTTCTGGTTATTAATAATAACATTTGCTTTTTTTGTTTTTTTGTAATTATTAAATGCAATGAAACCAAACAGGCCCACAATTAGTAAGGTAAATGTTCCCAGATATAAAATTTTATTTTTTGCCTCGTTTTCTTTTTGCTTCGTGTCAATTTCTAAAGATTGATTTTTTATTTGTAGATCTTTCTTTTCGGTTTCGTAAGCGGTTGCAAGGGAGTTAAGACTTTTCACGTTCTCCATTCTAATAAAACTGTCTTTGTATTGAAAGCATTGTTCATTGTTTAAAACACCTTCAATAAAATTATTTTTATAGAAATTGTAATAAGACAACTCTAAATAATACAAGCTTTTTTGTTCAAGCGTGGAGCTTGGCGTAAAGAGCTGATAACAACTATCGAGATAAATTTTCGCCAGATCTTCTTTACGCTCGAATCTGTAATTAACGGCGATGTTTAAAAAATTTGAGGAAAGCCCGATCGTATCTTCAAGCTCTTTGTTAATTTTAACGGCTTTTTTAAAATAAAAAAGTGCACTGTCTGTTTTTTGAATGTTTGTATATGTATTGCCAATATCATTGTAAGTTGCAGATACTTTAAACAGATCGTTGTACTTCAAAAAACAACTTAAAGCCATGCTGTAGTATTTTAACCCCTCTTTGTATTGTAATAAATTTGATTTGAGAAGACCAAGATTAAGATATGGGTTTCCTAAATTTGCTTCCATATGAAACTCATTAAAGCCGGTAACTGCTTTTACGAAATATTCCTCTGCTTTAGGATAATTTTTTTGTTTCATAAAAACTAAACCTAAATTATTGTATACTCCGGGCAAGCTTGATAATTTTTTGGCACCCTGAAACACTTTAATAGCTTCATTATAAAACGGAATTGCTTTTTCATTGTCGCCGAGGTTAGCATAACTCAGGCCAATATTTTGATAACCATTTCCAACGCCTCCCGGAATTTTTGCAATTTTAAACAGGCTTAATGCAGTGCTGAAACTTAAAATAGCACTGGTATAATTACCGGTTTGAAAAAGAAGAGTTCCTTTTTGATTGTGGGCATTAGCTTCCCATCGAACCGATTTTTTTTCGACAGCAAGTTTAAACAGATCATCAAGATATTTTTGAGAAAGCTCAGGGTCGGAATAACCATAGTAAACAGTAAGCGTATACATAATGGCAAGCTTATTAGTGTCGTTTGTGGAGGGGAGAATTTTTATAAGACTATCAACCTGTTTATTAACCTGACCAAACGAAAAAGCGGTAAGAAAAACAAAAAACAAAGACAGGAAATAATTTTTCATCAGGCGAACAGTTTTTGAAACACTTCTTCCATTTTACTTACCGTAATAATCTCAATGGAGAACTGCTTCAAATCTAAGCCTTTTTTGTTATATGATGATATAAATATTTTCTCAAATCCTAACTTTTGCGCTTCGGAAATACGCTGTTCAATTCTGTTCACGGAACGTATCTCTCCGGTTAAACCAACTTCGCCGGCAAAACAAACATTTTGAGGGATCGGAAGATCTTCGTTGCTTGATAAAATTCCGCATACTAAAGCAAGATCAATTCCCGGGTCTTCCACTTTTATGCCACCTGCAATATTTATGAAAACATCTTTTACGGCTAAACGAAACCCACAACGTTTTTCTAAAACCGCTAATAACATGGACAGCCTTCTTAAATCAAATCCTGTTGATGATCGCTGAGGTGTTCCGTAAGCAGCGCTGCTAACTAAAGCTTGCGTTTCAATTAGCATCGGACGGTTACCTTCCATTGTTGCAGCAATTGCAACTCCGCTCGTAGCATGTTCACGATGTGTAATTAAAATTTCAGAAGGATTTGTTACTTCTCTTAACCCATCGCCGTTCATTTCGTAAATACCCATTTCATTCGTACTTCCGAAACGATTTTTTGTGGCACGCAATAAACGGTAAACATGATTGGTATCGCCTTCAAATTGTAAAACTGTATCCACCATGTGCTCTAAAACTTTTGGTCCGGCTAAACTTCCTTCTTTTGTAATATGACCGATCATGAACACTGGCGTATTTGTTTCTTTTGCGAAACGTAAAAATTCTGCAGCACATTCACGTACTTGCGAAACGCTTCCCGGACTGCTTTCTACATAACTTGTATGTAAAGTTTGAATGGAATCGAGAATTACCAATTGTGGCTGGATCTCTTCTATCTGCTGAAAAATATTTTGTGTATTTGTTTCCTGTAAAATAAAACAACTTTCTGTTGTAACGCCAATGCGCTCAGCGCGCATTTTTATTTGTTGCTCGCTTTCTTCTCCACTAACATATAATATTTTTAAATTTTTTAAACGGAGCGCTAATTGCAGCATCAATGTTGATTTACCAATGCCCGGCTCGCCGCCAAATAAAACTAAACTCCCGGGAACAATTCCTCCGCCTAAAACTCTGGTTAATTCTTTTCCCGGAACAGCAATGCGGGGATAATCTTGTAAACCCACATCCTGCAACAAAACAGATTTATTATTTCTTGTCTTCGCATTTTTATTGGAAGCAAAAACCTGAAGCCTGTCGTTTTTGGTTTCTTTCTGTACTTTCTCTTCTACAAGCGTATTCCATTCATTACAACTGCCGCACTGGCCTGTCCATTTATTATGCTGCGTACCGCAACTCTGACAAAAATATGTGGTTTTAACTTTAGCCAATTTAGTTCAAGGTTCAGTGTTTTAAAGTTCAAAGGTAGGGAAAAGCGAAGGGATTGGTTGCTACAGATCGTAGCAATTTTAATTTCTCTTCGATTTCTTCAAACAGTCTTCAGATTCTCTGTACTGTCCTGCGTCCTTAAGATATATGGAGAGAAGATAATAAACGTTAGCCGGACTCACAGTTGCTTTACGGAGAGCTTGACCACAATAATTTAATCCTGCATCCATAAAACCCATTGTAAAACAAAAATTGGCCTTGTTTTGTTCGGTTAGCGGAAAATATTGTTTTTGCCAGATGCTTTTTATTGCAACCGTCATTCGTGATGACTTTTCCTCCTGTATAAGCTGTGCTATATTTCCTTTTTCATCATTACCCGACATTTGGTTTACCGAAACCGCTGTTAATTCAGGAATGTTCTCAAATTTTCCTTGTTTGATATAGATTGCGGCTAGTCCGTCGAAGTAAACAAGTCTGAATGTTTTATCACTTATTAGGTGTACCCACCAACTTCCGTTTTTCATATATGGAAATAGTACTATGTCGGGATTGTATTCGGAGATCAATTCGTTTAAGTTCTGTGATTTTAAACTGCCATAATATTTTTTTAAAAGATCAGGCTTTGGTAATTCTAATCGCCCGTCAATAAAATTTTTTTCAGGATAGTGATACATCAAATAACCTCCAAAATCCAGATCATTTAAAATTTTTCCGTATATCTTATTTTTATTTAAGAACTCGGTTGCCTCTATGGGAAGCGTTTCTTTGTCTTGCGAGATCCCAAATCTAAATGGAGAGCGGTGTAAAACACTAAATCCATCAGTAACACAGATCCACGATATAAATACCGCAAACACAATTGAAGCTACAAGCATACGTTTATTAAGCTTACTTTCAATAACAACAGGCATTTTCTTTTTATCAGGTTTAATGCTTTTGTTCCTGCCCTCCAACCATTGATGAACAAAAGCTGCCGTCATAGGTAAAGTCACCATTAAATAAAAACCATAATTTTTAATCGCCAAAAAAAGTAACACAAAAAACCCTGCAATTAAAAACGCATCGGTAATGTTTTTTTTGCGAAAAGAATTTATACAAGCTAAAACGGAAATAAGCGAATAGACCTGAATATAAAAAAGCGGATTAAAAATATAAGACAAACCCTGCTCTTTAAGATCTTTGAATGTAAAAGGCGATTGCAATTCTCCGATAAAAGTTTTGTGAAACGCATCGCCTTTTAAAATTCCAAATTGCGAAAGAGGGAAAAGCAAGCCATTTATAAAGTATGGATTGATCAAAAAAGCAAAAAGAGATAAGCCCACAAATTTTAGCAAAGTCTTATCAAGTTTTTTAGTTTCGAAATAGCTTCCTGCGAGATAAGCACCAATAATTACCAAACCTAAAATAGCTAAGCTATGTGTGTTTACCCAAAGGAGCATGATAAAAGGAAGCCAGAATAATTTTTTTGTTTTCCCTTGTTTATAATTTTCCAGAATAATTAAGAGAATATTCAGATAGATGAAAGAAAAAACTTGCGGACGGATTTCGAACGACAAAGCCTGCGCACCAAAAATAGCGAGAATAGTAAATGCGCTGATGTTTAAGGCGGAAGAAATTTTTTGCTTAAAACGTAACCATACTAACACAAAAGAACAAACTAGTAATAGCGAATTTAAAATTACAAGAAAAGGTTCTTGTCCCGCTTTATAACAAGCATAAATAATAAGTTGATATAGCCATTGAAGATCGTAATAATTATTTCCTGCCGAGCCAAAGCTAAATTCATCAGTATAAATAAAAGCTTTATGCTCTAAGACCCACTGAGCAGAACGGAGATGAAAACCAAGATCTGGACTAAAACAATTTTGCAGTCCCATTACAAACGCCATAATCAAAAGTAAAGGCAGGGCAAGTCCGCGTAACGTTAACAGACTCTGAAGCGGACTTGTTTTAGCGTTCATGATTTATAAATGTAAAAAATCATTTTGATAACATCACAAAAGCTGCCCAATAAAACGGTTCTTTATATTTTGTTTTGAGTTGCTTTTGCGCTAGAGCGAAGGCCTGTTGTTTGTTGCCACTTTTACTGTAGTTGCTGTAAAACAGAGTCATTAATTCCATTGTGGCTTCATCGCTTACGCTCCATAAACTCATGATGATGGATTTTGCACCTGCAATTAAAAATGAACGCTGCAAACCAAAAACGCCTTCGCCTTGTTTTACACTTCCTAGTCCGGTTTCGCAGGCGCTTAATACTACCATGTCGGTATTATCTAAATGCAAACTCAACGCTTCGTAGGCTGTTAAAATTCCGTTGTCGGCATTTCCTGCACGATAGGTTTCATCAAAAACATTTTCGCAATTAGCCAATAACACACCGCTTCGCAATAAAGGATTTTGTTTAGCAACGGTCACATCCACTCCCAATACTTTGTTAGTTTCTACTTCGCTTAGGTCGGCTAAAAAATAACCATGTGTTGCGATGTGAACTACCGAAGGCGAATTAATTTTTTTCACTTCTTCTTCGGTGGCTTTATCGCCAATCAATACCGTGTTCTTTACGCCTGCGGTAGTAAGAATTTTTTTAAGATTGTTTACCTCCGCTTCTGTTCCTGGTAATTGCGCTATCACTTGGTTTTTTCCGTAAGTAGGATTCCCAATTAAAAAAGCGGTTGCCGGTTTTTTTGCGGTGGCGGCATTTTGTTTTACGGTAATTAAATCTTTAGTGTTACCGACAAATTGTATAGTGTATTTATCAATTAAATAATTACCGGCCGCATCCTTTAGCGCGTTAATACTTAATTGATGATACAAACCATCTAATGCCAAATACACTTTTTTGAAAGAAGTTAATTTGTCATCTAACGGTTTCCACGTAACGGCATAAGCTTCGTTCTCAGGTTTGCGGTTAATGGTTTTGTCTCTGAAATCTTTAATGGCATTTTGAATGGTTTCAGCGTTGCCCAATTCAACCAGACTAGCGGAGCCGGCACCTACCACTAAAGCAATGTATTTTGATTTGCCAGTAAAGAAAGTAGTGTACTCATTTATTTCCTCTATTTCAACCGCGGCTTCATCAGCGGCTAATTGTTTGGTAATGTCATCCAGAGCTAATGGTTTGGCATTTTTACTTTCGTTAAACAAGGCGCTCTTGGATGATAAAATTCTTTCCAGGTCATCGGCTTTTTTTTGCAGGCTATC
>JANYCL010000066.1 GCA_025360355.1 Sphingobacteriaceae bacterium | reverse complement strand
TTTCTATTGCTCGCAGTCTGGAATAACTTAAATGCTGTTTATGTCCCGGTGTATTTCCCCACCATCCGTCATTGGTAATAACGCAAATGACCTGTGCGCCTTTACGAATGTATTCACTCATGAAATTTCCATAAATGCTTTCGTAACATACGGAAGGCGCTAATTTTATTTTTAAATTATTATCTTCAAATACTGTTCTTTCTTTTTGTGTTCCCAAACTTCCGGTAGTGCCACCTAATTCAAGTGCATATTTTTCAAGATATTTAAAAATCCATCTTAACGGTATTATCTCGGCCCCGGGGACTAATTTTGATTTATGATAAAGCGTAATGTTTTTTGAAGTATCGATATAAACAGCAGTGTTATATGAATCATAGTAATCATTGCCACCCTTAAATTTTTTTGCAGTAGAAGTTTTAGTTTCTCCCGGCAAAAAATAATGAAGAGTACATGCTCCTGTTAAAATTGCAGCCTTAGGGAAATGAATTTTCATCAATGTCATTAAATTATTTACTTCAGGCGCATCCTTAAAATTAGCTTCATTTACGTCATAAGTATAAGGTGATTCAGCTTGGATGAATGTTTCCGGTAATACAACCAACTGCGTGTTTTTATTTAATGTTGTTTTTGATAGATCTTCATGTAGTTGATTTAATTGTTGATTGAAACTAACGTTAAATTTTTCGCTATAAGGATCAATGTTAGGTTGTATGATCGAGACATTAATTTTTTTATCAGGAGTAATGGCGCGGACTCCAAGAATTATGTATGATAGAATAATTGGAACAATAATTACCAAAACCGGTTTTGCATAAGCTTTCCAATTCTTTTCGCCTTTTGAAATTAATTGATAAAATAAAACATTGGCAACTAACACCCATAAACTTCCGCCACTTACTCCTGTGAATTCATACCATTGAATAAAATTGTGTGAACCTGCAAAACAATTTCCCAGTGTCAGCCAAGGCCAGGTTAATTCCCATGAATGATGCAAATATTCATAAGCGATCCAAATAGGAATTAAGAGCCAGAATTTTAAAGTGCCGAAAATTCTTTTTTCAGTTTTATACCAAATTAAAAACATTCCGCTGTGTAAAAGCGAATTACAAACAAAAGCAAGAACAGCTCCTTCCAATGAAGCATTATAAACCCACCAGGTGGCGACAATGTTCCAAACAAAAAATGTGAGATAAGAAATTCCCCAGATCTTTAAATTTTTTTTCCGCGAATCAGAAACGTGAATGTTATTTACCGCTATAAATAATGGGACGAATGCAAGAAACAAAAGCCAATTTACCGTATACCAGGAAATGCCTAATAAAAAGCCGCTAAGTAAAATGAGTAAAAAATTGGATGCTTTTTTAAGCATATATCATTCCTTAAATCCCTGTACCGTGACAGTTTTTATATTTTTTGCCGCTACCGCAAGGACAAGGATCGTTTCTTCCTATTTTAGTTTCAACGCGAACAGGAATTTGTTTTGCTTTCTGCTGTTCTTTTTGTTCAAGCACTTCGCTTTCGTCGCGCGTTTCAGTTAGCTTTTCTTTTTTTGCTTTTGGCTGATCTTGCACAAACTTCGCTTGTTTCACTTGTGGTTTGTTATCCTCCACCGGTAAACCACCTTTCATTAAGAACGAAACAATATCCTTACTTGTTTTTCCGATCATATCACGGAATAAATTAAATGATTCTAATTTATAAATAACCAAAGGATCCTTTTGTTCGAGAGATGCATTTTGTACAGCTTGTTTCAGATCATCTAATTCACGTAAATGTTCTTTCCATGAATCATCGATCATTGCTAACACAACAGTTTTTTCGAATGCTAACATCATTTCGCGGCCTTTAGTCTCGTACGACTTTTTAAGGTTCGCCATGATCTGTAATCCACGGATACCATCTGTAAACGGTGTTACAATGTTCTCAAATTTATTATCAGGATTAGTATAAACATCTTTTACCACTGGGAAAACAGTTTCGCAAATATTTTCAACTTTCACTGCGTATTGTTTTTGCGCTGCGTTAAATAATTTATCTGTTACTTCCGTTTCGTTATCCGAATTAAATTCTTTGTCAGTTAACGGACTTTCAACACCAAAGTTCTTAATACACTCCAATGTAAATCCATCGAAATCTCTGTTTGCATGATATTCCAAAGCAATATTTTCAGAAACTTCATACAACATGTTAGCGATATCAATGCTTAAACGATCGCCATATAAAGCACTGCGACGACGTTTGTAAATAACATCACGCTGTGCATTCATTACATCATCGTACTCAATTAATCTCTTACGTGTACCGAAATGGTTCTCTTCAACTTTTTTCTGCGCACGCTCAATGGATTTGGTTATCATACTGTGCTGAATAACTTCTCCCTCCTGCAATCCCATTCTATCCATTAACGAAGCAATACGCTCGCTTCCGAATAAACGCATTAAGTTATCTTCCAAACTCACAAAGAATTGTGAACTTCCCGGATCTCCCTGACGACCTGCACGACCGCGTAACTGACGGTCGACACGCCTGCTCTCGTGGCGTTCTGTACCTATAATTGCTAAACCACCCGAATCTTTAACACCGGGACCTAATTTAATATCCGTACCACGACCAGCCATATTAGTTGCGATTGTTACAGTGCCTGCTTTACCGGCTTCAGCAACGATCTCTGCTTCCTTCTGGTGGAGTTTCGCATTTAATACATTATGTTTTATTCCGCGTAATTTTAAAGTACGGCTTAATAATTCGGAGATCTCAACCGAAGTTGTACCAACAAGAACCGGACGGCCCGCTGCAACTAATTTTGATACTTCTTCAATTACTGCATTATATTTTTCGCGTTTTGTTTTGTAAACAAAATCTTGTTCATCTTTACGTGAAATGTTTCTATTGGTTGGAATTACAACTACATCCAATTTATAAATATCCCAAAACTCTTGCGCTTCCGTTTCAGCTGTACCGGTCATACCTGCCAGCTTATTATACATACGGAAATAATTTTGTAATGTGATCGTCGCGTAAGTTTGAGTTGCCGCTTCGATCTTTACATTTTCTTTTGCTTCGATCGCCTGATGTAATCCATCGCTGTAACGACGACCTTCCATGATACGACCTGTTTGCTCATCAACAATTTTAATTTGTCCGCCATCAATTACATATTCAGTATCTTTTTCGAAAACAGTATAAGCTTTTAATAATTGATTTACGGTGTGAATGCGTTCGCTTTTAATACTGAAGTCGCGCATCACAACTTCTTTCGCTGCAATTTTTTCTTTTGGATCAGTAAGATTTTTTTCAATATCTGCTACTTCATCTCCAACATTCGGGATAATAAAAAACTTTGGATCTTCGCCGCTTGTTGTTATCAGATCAATTCCTTTTTCAACAAGATCAACAGAGTTATGTTTTTCATCAACAACAAAATATAATTCCTGATCTATTTTATGCATTTCCTTGTTTTGGTCCTGCATGTAATGGTTTTCTGTTTTTTGTAATAAAGCTCTTACACCCTGCTCACTTAAAAATTTAATGAGTGCAGAGTTCTTTGGTAATCCGCGGTAAGCGCGTAATAACGGAACGCCTGCTTCTTTTTCTTTTCCTTCAGCGTACAATTTTTTTGCATCAGCTAAACAAGTTAACACGTATTGCTTTTGTGTGTTTACTAATTTTTCTATGCGCGGTTTAAATTCGTTGAATTCGTGTTTGTCGCCTTGCGGTGTTGGACCGGAAATAATTAATGGTGTACGTGCATCATCAATTAAAACTGAATCGACCTCATCCACAATAGCAAAATTATGTTTACGCTGCACTAACTCATCAACGCCACGTGCCATGTTATCGCGCAAGTAATCAAAACCAAATTCGTTATTTGTTCCGTAAGTAATATCGCATAAATAAGCATCACGACGCTCTTGTGTGTTCGGTTCGTGTTTATCAATACAATCAACACTTAAACCGTGGAATTGAAATAAAGGTGCGTTCCATTCGCTATCACGTTTTGCTAAATAATTATTTACAGTTACTAAGTGTACACCACGACCGGCCAATGCATTTAAGAAAACAGGAAGGGTAGAAACTAAAGTTTTTCCTTCACCTGTTGCCATTTCAGAAATTTTTCCCTGATGCAAAACAACACCACCAATTAACTGAACATCGTAATGGATCATGTCCCAGGTAAGTTCTCCGCCTGCTGCAGTCCAACTATTTTTCCAAACGGCTTTACCACCGCGGATCTCGATGTGTTTTAAATTTTTTGCGAACTCTTTATCTCTTTCGCTTGCGGTAACTTCTAATTCTGTATTTTCTTTAAAACGACGCGCAGTATCTTTTAAAATAGCAAAAGCTTCAGGAAGAATTTCATTTAAAACTTCTTCAATTTTTTTGGTGATGCCTTCTTCAATTTCATCGATCTCTTTATATAATTCTTCTTTGGTGTTAACATCCATTTCAGGTTTCGAATCCATTTCAGCATTAATGGCTTTAACCTTATCTGATTCTTCTTTAATGAATTCCTGAATTCTTGCTTTTAATTTTAGTGATCTTGCCCTTAGTTCGTCATTACTAATTGTAGCTAAAGTCCCATAGATCTCATTAATTTCTTCAACAATGGGTTCAATGTCTTTTACATCTTTTTCCGACTTGGTACCGAATACTTTTTTAAGAAAGTCAAACATAATAATTCCCCAATTTTATGGGCTACCAAAGGTAATAAAAAAAGGGTAGGAACAGGGTTGAAAAAGAGGTTTGATTACCAGTAAATTGGCTTTTTTTAACTTGCCCTCCCTCTTAACGAACCAATTTCTCATAACTTACCACTAAGGCAGTCAGGTGGGCCATTTAAAAGATAAACCCTACCATTTGTTGAACAGGCTTTTGGTTTCGTATTTAAAATCCTATTTTTAGTGATAGTTATGTACAGCCCTTTTGCCAAATATCTACTGATCCTATTCATAACGGTAACTTCGTTTTTAAGATCGCAGCAATATAATTTTAAAAATTACTCGGCTGAGAGCGGTTTGCCTTTTGTGCAGATCTCGTGCATGCATGAGGATAAATTTGGTTATATCTGGAGTGGCGGTTATGGCGGACTAAGCAGATTCGATGGCAAAGTATTTTTAAATTACACTCCTAAAAATGGATTAACAAACCAATACGTAAATGCGATATGCAGCGATGATTCAGGCGCTATTTACGCAGCTACAGCAGAAGGGTTAAGTATTATCCAAAACAAAAAAGTAACAAACTATAATTCTACAAATATTTTTAGCAATCCCTCTCTCTCTGCACTTTGTTA
>JANYCL010000279.1 GCA_025360355.1 Sphingobacteriaceae bacterium | reverse complement strand
GTTTAGTAAACTTGGCCGATTTCGAGAACCAGAAGAAAGTCTGCGAACTATGTAATATTGATTTCGGCAAACTTGCCAAACAATAAAGTCAGCAAAATTACGGAGGATTAAGTCTTGATATTTTAATTTAGATATTTCATGACTGGTCTTTAACTGAAGGTCTTTGTTTTTTTTTCGTTTGTATTCTTTTAATTCTTGGTTTTTAGTTTTCAGTGTTTTTTCAATTTCGATGAGTTCTTTTAATATAAGGTCTTGTCCAAGTCTGAAGCCTTTGTGAATCCATCTCGTAAATTCTTTCCTTTGGTCTTCTGTAAAATTCTCGGGATTTTGTTTATAGTCAAATGAAACATTTTGAACACCATATTCATGAATATAGTTAAAAAGTGTCTCGATTTTTTCTTCAAATTGTTTCATTCCGTTTGTCTGATGGTAAGTTTTATCGCGAAGCCGCCCTGGTTCATTACCCCTAGCTCCCGGCTAAGCGCCACAAACAAATAATTATTCCGAAGGAATCCCTTTGGGACAAATGCTTATCTCGTTTAATTAATTAAATATACAAATTTTCTCCCTACACCTTAACCTCTTTCCATTTCCCTTTCTTAAAATAGTACCAGGCGATGAGGGCGAGGAAAGCTTCGGCTACTGGGATGGCAATGAAAGCGCCGGTTGAGCGCATGTCTAAACCTTTAGCGAGGAAGTAGGCGAGTGGTACTTGTATTATCCAAAAGCAAACAAAATTAATTAAGGTTGGGGTTTTGGTATCGCCTGCGCCGTTGAGGGCTTGGGTCATTACCATGGCAATGCCGTAAAAAATATAACCGCTGCCAATTATTTGTAAAGCACGAGCGCCATAACTAATAACATCTTTATCAGCAGTAAAAATACTTATGATAGGAGTAGAGAAGAAAAGGAACAGGATCATTACAAAAGCCATGAAGATGATATTGTATTTCATGGTAAGCAATACACTTTCTTCAGCCCGCTGAAATTGTTTCGCACCAAGATTTTGTCCAACCAAAGTTGCAGCTGCGTTGCTTAATCCCCAAGCCGGTAAAATAAAAAATACAACATTCCGGATCGCTACCTGGTAACCAGCAGAGGCGGTTGTGCCTCCGGTTTCTGCAACCAGTTTTGCTAAAACTATCCAGCTGCCGCTTCCAATTACAAATTGTAAGGTCGCGGGCCAGCCAATGTTTATAATGGAATTGGTGATCTGTTTATTGAAATTAAAATAGTGTTTATGAAATTTTAAAATACCGCTGCCTTTAAATAAATGATAACACTGATATACTACGCCGGCACTTCTACCAATAACTGTTGCAATTGCCGCACCTTTTAAACCAAAGAAGTGGATCATTACCGGACATAAAATAATATTTAAAATACTCGCGATCCATAAACTTTTCATGGCCATGGCTGCATCTCCTGCGCCACGGAAAATTCCGTTGATCAAAAATAAAAGAATGATAGCAACACTTCCGCCGAGCATGATGCGTGTAAAAATAGCGCCGTCTCTTACAACTTCTGCACTCGCGCCCATGAGAGATAAAATTTCACTAGCAAAAATAAAACCGGGAATACTTAATACCGCAGTCACAATTAAAGCAACCAACATCGATTGTGCGCCTGCATGAGCTGCATCTGTAGGGTTTTTTTCACCAATGCGCCTTGCAATAATTGCAGTTGCCGCTGTGCTGAGACCAATTGCAACAGAATAAATAATAGTGATGAAAGATTCAGTCAGACCAACCGTAGCAATTGCATTTTGTCCGAGTTTACTCACAAAGAACATATCCACAACTGCAAACACACTTTCGAGACTTAATTCAAGGATCATGGGAACAGCAAGAAGAAATACAGCTTTAGGAATACTTCCGGTTGTATAATCCAATTGCTCGCCGTTGAGCGACAATTTAATTGCATTAAATATTTTTTTGAATTGGGACACAGTCGTTAATCGAAAAATTTCGCTTCAAGTTCTTTTTCATAATTACAAATGAGAGACATAAGCATGTCGAGTTCTTCTCCTTCTTTGCTTCCTTTTTTTGCATCAAAGATAAGTTCAAGACGGTTCAATGCTTCTTTGTAATCTTTTTCGTTCCTAATTGCTTTCCGATTCATAATACCCGCAAAGGTAATATTTAATAAAAGAATTCTAGAGTTGCTTCAATAAACTCTTCCAGCTTACTTTCTCATCGAGAATTTTAGCAAGGTCAGAAATTTTCACACGATCTTGTTTCATCGTGTCGCGGTCGCGGATGGTTACAGTTTGATCTTCTAAGCTTTGGTGATCAACAGTAATGCAATATGGAGTTCCAATTGCGTCTTGTCTGCGGTAACGTTTACCAACAGTATCTTTTTCGTCCATGATCACATTGTGATCGAATTTTAATTCAGCAACAATTTTTTCTGCTAATTCAGGCAGACCATCTTTTTTTACCAATGGGAATACAGCACATTTAATTGGCGCAAGAGCAGGAGGGAGACTTAATACAGTTCTTGTATCTCCGCCTTCGAGAGCTTCTTCTTTAAATCCTGCAGAAAGAACAGATAAAAATAATCTGTCTAAGCCCACAGAAGTTTCTACAACATAAGGCACATAACTTTTATTTTCTTCAGGATCGAAGTATTGTAATTTCTTTCCGCTGAATTGTTCGTGTTGTTTAAGATCGAAATCTGTTCTTGAATGAATTCCTTCCAATTCTTTAAAACCAAAAGGGAATTTGAATTCGATATCACAAGCTGCATTCGCATAATGCGCTAATTTAATATGATCATGATATCTGTAATTGTCAGTTCCTAAACCTAAACTATTATGCCATTTTAAACGCGCGGTTTTCCAATACTCGTACCATTGCATTTCTGTTCCCGGTTTTACAAAATATTGCATTTCCATTTGTTCGAATTCGCGCATGCGGAAAATAAATTGTCGCGCCACAATTTCATTACGGAAAGCTTTTCCGGTTTGTGCGATCCCAAAAGGAATTTTCATTCTTCCTGTTTTCTGTACATTTAAATAATTTACAAAAATTCCCTGCGCAGTTTCAGGACGTAAATAAATTGTATTTCCTTCTTCACTAAGAGCACCCATCGAAGTTGAGAACATTAAATTAAATTGGCGTACGTCTGTCCAATTACGCGAACCACTTATAGGATCAACAATTTCGCAGTCGACAATAATTTGTTTTACTTCATCTAAATTATTATCGTTCAAAGCTGTTTTGAAACGTAAATTGATCGCATCAATTTTATCCTGATATTCTTTTACGCGCGCATTTGTTGAACGGAACATTGTTTCATCAAAATTCTCGAAACGTTTTGCGGCTTTTTCAACTTCCTTATTTATTTTATCTTCGATCTTCGCAACATGTTCTTCTATTAAAACATCAGCGCGGTATCTTTTTTTACTGTCTTTATTATCAATTAACGGATCATTAAAAGCATCAACGTGTCCGCTTGCTTTCCAAATTGTCGGGTGCATAAAAATAGCAGAGTCGATCCCAACAATATTCCCGTGCATTTGCACCATTGATTTCCACCAATATTCGCGCAGGTTCTTTTTTAGTTCAGCGCCGTATTGTCCGTAATCGTAAACGGCACTTAGTCCGTCGTAAATTTCGGATGACGGGAATATATAACCGTATTCTTTACAGTGAGAAATAATGTTCTTAAAAAAATCTTCAGGTTTCTGTGACATAAATTAAATTAAAGCACAAAAATAGGAAAATTAGGGAATAGTTAATAGGGAATAACGAATGGGCGCTGACCGTAGCCGAAGCTATATTGTAGGAAAATAAAAAAGCCTTCCGTGATTAAGGGAAGGCTTTGTAAGTTTGAGCGATCAATGCCAATACTTAAGAGAAACCGATTATAAATGCAATAATGGTAAATGCAATGATACAGGTAACTTTGAGTATGTTATTAATCAGAACTTTCATTTTAGTAGATTTAAATAGTTTCTATTTAACAGTACGTTAAAAGCTGTTAAAAGGTTGGGAAGAGGAATGTAAAATGGAAGAGGGAAAATGGCAAATGTAAGAATAGCAGGGTGCCCGGTGCCTGAGCCGCTTGTGCGAAGCTTGTGGGAGTCGAAGGCAAGGGAAATAAAAAAGCCGCCCCATCCCAAAGGCAGCTTTCTTACAAAACAAACTAACAAACTTAACCACGTTATTCTTATTAAGCTATATTAAACTAACGAAGTGATTAAGGCTTTCTTATCTAACTATACGGTGGGAAAAATTTAAAGGTTGGGTCGGATCAAAAAAAAAGCTGCTTTTTTAGGGCAGCTTTTAAATTTTTATTTTTTATCGCATGATGACGACCTTATTGGTCTTACTCATACCTTGTATTTTAACAAAATAAGTACCGTTAGGCAGCGTTTCAAGATTTAGATCTGAACTTACCTTACCATTCAAAGGGTTTAAATGTGAGTTAAATACTTTTTCCCCAATAACATTATATAAATTCAATTCCAGATCTTTTAACGCGGCATCAATATTTGAAATATCAATGGTGAAATTACCATTATTAGGGTTTGGATAGAGATTGGTTATAAGTGCGCTACTCTTTACCTCTTTTATTCCCGCGGCGGAGGCATTTATTACATTAATGTAAACCATAGAAGCCGATCCAGTTCCAGCTATCATTTTATAAATATTAGAATTTACGCAGGTAGTTGAAGATAAAGTTCCTGTTGTACACGAAACTGTAACCGATAAACAAATGCTATACATCCCTGCTGCAGAGTAGGTGTGTGATGGGTAAAGTCCAAGAGAAGTGTTACCATCACCCCAATTCCAGCTCGCTGCAAGAATATTTGGTGAATAAGCAGGCCATGCTTTCCATGTAAATGCAACGCTGCTATCTTTCGTTACTGAAAAAGAAGAAACTGCAACACAAGGCACATTACTAATGGTTATGGTTTGAGTTAAGTTACTTGAACAAGCAAATGAAATGGAATCATAGATCTGTAATTGTACATTGTAAATTCCATTGCTTGCATAAGTGTGATTAGTTGCCACACCGCTTCCGTAAAATCCGTCACCAAAATTCCAATAATAATTGGTTGTACCAGATGTTATGGTTGATGTACTTACAAAATACACATAGCCCGCAGCACCATTTGTATAGGTATAACTGGCGGTTAAACTGCAAGACGCTACAGTTACACTTATTGTTTGCACTGTTGTATAAGAACAAATTGATAAGGGATCGGTAACCACCATTGTTACGGAATAATTTCCGCTAGCAGTATAAGTGTGCGCTGAATTACCGGTCGTTCCTGAATTCAATGTATTACCGTCACCGAAATTCCAAAAATAAGTTGAGTTCGGCGCTATACCGGTTGATGTGGAATAATAATTATATACACCACCTGATCCCGGATAACCTGAAAAACTTGCCGTACCACCACATGCCGCGTTTGAAATATTAATTGTTTGACTTATACCGGCACTACATGTTGAAACAGATATTGTGTCGTAAATAAATAAGTTAACAACAAATGTTCCGTTAGACGAATAAACATTGTTAGCGAAAATATTATTGAAGTTTGTTGCATAATTTCCATCTCCAAACGTCCAATTATAAATTGTGTTTGAAGTTGTGCCTACTGATGTGCTTGTAAAGGTAACGTTACCGCTTCCGCCAATTGTGTAAATAAAGTTTGCTGAGCATTGGGAGTTAGCAGTTCTTATTCCTAAAAATAAAAGCGCAATAAATAATGTTTTCATGTAATTTTTTTTCATCTTGTTATTTTTAAATTATTAATATCATTTATAAGCTACTACTACAACAGCTTCTGCATTATCGATAAGCATACTGCTGGTTCCATTATACACCATACATTTAAATCTAACATGTAGTTTTTTTGTTTTTTGACCTAATTCATTGATATGATAATCGGAGGCAGAAATAATTTTAAAATAACTAGTAGTTGGCTGTGAAAGACTGTTAGAAGAATATTCTATTCCGCCGGCATCAGTCCATTTAACGGTTATGTTTGATAATGCCATTGGATTACTAACCGGAACATTTGCTAATACAAGATAATTAGTTGTACAAACATTACTTCCCGAAGTTAAATAATTTAAATTCGCATAAGCTGTATCGCTGTTTGCATCAACTACACGTAACGAAACAGGATATCTTCCTTGTGCAGAATAAGTGTGTGAAGGAGTAGTTACACTCGAATAATTTCCGTCACCTAAGTCCCAATAAAAATTATAAGGCGGTGTTCCAACTGTTGAGTGTGTAAATGTTGGATTTAATGTTGATGCAGAAGTAACGGTAATGGTAGTTTTACAAAACGCATCTGAAACTCCAATTTTCTGAATGTTACTGACGGTGTTTGAACAAGAGAAACTATCGGTTAAAGTTAAGCTGACATTATAATCTCCCGAATATTTAAAAGTATGAAAAGGATTTTTAAGAGTTGATGTTCCGCCGTCGCCAAAATTCCAATTATAATACTGCGCGTTTTTATTAAATACCGAATAAAAATAAGCACTATACGAAACAGGAGCAGGGTTACCTGAGAAATAAGGATAAAACATCGCCTGAAAAGCTGAATCAATTCCTGAAGGACCATTATAGGTACTGGTTCTGAAATCATTCACTTCAACACTAAAGCTGTTATTGCAAGTGACACAATTTTGAGATCTTAAGGACCCGCCAAAAGAATATACGCTATTACTGGAATTTTGCAAGTAAGATGAATACATATAGTAATCATTTACACCTGCTTCAAGACTAACACCTGTCCCGTTAACATTACCTTTAAAATAAAACTGCGGAGCGTTTCCGTCTTCAGGCTCGGGGAATGTTTTCTTTTTACAAGCGTTAAATAATACTACGCTAATGATTAAAATTAATAGAGTACGTGTTGTCTTCATCTTTTTATTTTCTTTTTTGTTCTTTCAAAATAGTGTTGCGACTCATTTAGTGTCTGCTTCACTATTTTTTAAATAAGTCGTAACACAAGGTTAATTTAAATCCTGTTGTTCTTTCAAATGTATTTGATTTGAAGAAGGTGTTGTTTTTTGTATCGGTTAAACCGTAAATAAATTCTGCGTTAACACTTAAGCCTTTGTATATTTTTCTTCTATAAAAAGCAGATACTTGTACATCAATTGGATTAAAACCTTGTAAGTAACCTGTTTCATTACTTGACGTTAAATTATTTTTAATAGCGTTGGGATCGCTGCTGTAAGTTTTATACTTCTCTTTTTTACTATCACTGTTTAAAAGATAAGCAACATTACATCCTACACCAATAATATTATTTTTCTTAATGGTATATGCAATTTTAATTGGTGCAACAACATAATGTAATTTTTGGTATTTGATAGATGTAATATCTTTTTCAATACCCAGATCATAATTAACAGTGCTAATGGTGTGTGAAGTTTGCGTCATGTTTCCAATGCTGCTGTATTGAACGCCGATCTGCGCTGAGAAATTATTTGTAAAATAATGCTGGAAATTTAAACCTGCTACTAAATTAAATCCACCGGCATCAGTATGTCCGTTTCCATTCCATCCTAATAAATAAGTTGCGCCTGCTTCCATAAATAAGAAGTTCTTATGTTCGTGTTCCATTTTTACATTTGTTGCATACGAAATACCGCCGCCGCCAACTGCTGCCGGGAATTTCAATGAATCCGCGTGTTTTGTTTTTACAAAAGGAAATGAATCCGTAACCAGACTTTCAATAGTATTAGCACCGGAAGTAACAACATCGTTGGTAGAGTCGATATCTTTTCCTCCTCTGGTTGGATTATTGTTATTACTTGAGTTATTAGTGTTTCCTAATTTATTAGTGTTGCCATCAACACCACCAACAGGATTTACCGGAGTTTCGTTGATAGTGTTGTTAGAATTATTATTACTGCCTAAAACAGGAGGAGTTGCTTTTCCATTATTAGATTTTGGCGCCTCAGATTTTTTAGAGTTGTGATTAGTTTTGTTTTCGTTTGTATTTGAAACAGGTTTTGCTTCTGTTTTTTCTTCAGTCTTAGTTTCAGGTTTTGAATTCTCCGCAGAATTTTCACTTACGGTTTTATTTTGTGAATTAATTTTTGAAAGTGAAACCGAACTGTTGTTTCTTGATGTTACGTTTAAGTCCGAAGATGTGTTTTTGGCTTCAGAATTATTATTTACATCTCCTGAAGGCGAATTTGAGTTTACTGATTGGTTATTGTTTTGATCAGCAGTATTGTTTTCTATTGGCGTTTCTGTTGTATTAACA
>JANYCL010000264.1 GCA_025360355.1 Sphingobacteriaceae bacterium | reverse complement strand
TTTCATCAAAATCCGTGAAAGCATTTGTGCCCTGAGCGCCAATAGCTGAAAGCATTTTGTCATATTCATTTGCGATAGCGTATTTAGCGGCGACGCCCGAAATGCTATCGATCTGATGATAAATTATTTTTCGCTTGGCTTCATCTTTTGTTCCGCGGTAAACTTCATATAAATTTTCTATCTTTTTTATTTGCTCATTTTCTTTTGCAAAATCTTTAGTACCGAATTTATCAGTGCCTTTAAATACCATGTGCTCTAAATAATGCGCTAATCCTGTGGCATCGGCCGGATCATTTTTACTTCCTGATTTTACAGCAATAAGAGTTTGTATGCGCGGCGCATCTTTGTAAACCGACATATAAACTTTCATGCCATTACTCAATGTGTAAATGCGTGTTTTATAAGGATCGTTGGTTGCAGTCTCAAAATTTAATTTTGGTTTTAACGAGCCGTCTTTGATCGGTTGGGATTTAGAAATAGGATCAGCTTTTTTTTGGGCTGAACTAAAATTGATGATAAAACAAAATAAGGCGAAAAATAAAATTCTGAATTGTTTCATACAACGGAAGATGTTTTATTAATAATCTAGATCCAGATCTAAACGTTTCTTAAGCTCAAGGAGAGAGGGATTTTTTTCGGCGAGCAATTTAAATTTATCGGAAGGTTTGTAAACTTTGGTGTTGTTAGATGGTTCCGTTTCAATTTTTATTTCTAATCCAATGGTATTATTAGATAATTCCTTACGGACGAAATCTAAAAAATCCTGCTTAACAGCGGTTAAAACTTCTTTCTGCGCCTCGTTGTGAATGTTTAAGATAATAACGTTTGTATCATTCAATTCTATTTTTGCCGTTGTAAGAGAAGTATGGATCTGACGGTTACCCGCGAGGTTTTTTGTATCTGCAAATGTGTGAATCGTTCTTAGTACGGATTCCAGATCAAAAGGTTTGTTCTCGAAAATAACTTCTTTTATCTCTGTGGTGATAGTTTCATTAACCGAAGGCATGTTAGCTTTCACAACATCTTTTAAACTAAACTGCGCTTTTATTTTTAATTCAGAAAAAGGAACAATAGGTTTATCAGCTGTTTTGATAAGTTTCTCATCAACCTTCGCAATTTTGTTTACAGGTTCAGCTACTAAATTATTTACTGCAGGCTGAGCATTTAAATGAAAAGGACTTTCTGTTAACTCATTTTTTTTTTCCGCATCGTTTCCGGGTGCGGTATTAAAATAAGCCATTTGCATTAAGCACATCTCAACCAACAACCGCGGATTTTTAGCGGTCTTATAATTGACATCTGTTTTACTTATGTTAGATAAACATCTCAATAAAAATTGTGGCGAACATTTTTGGGCTTGTTCGGCGTATTTTGGTTTCCAGTTTTCACTGATCTCTAAAAGCTGAACCGTTTGCGGATCTTTACTGATCATTACATTACGTAAATGCTCTCCTAAGCCATTGATGAAATTATGTCCATCGAAACCTTTCTTTAAAATATCATCGAAGGTCACCATCACATCCGCTAATTTTTGCGTCAATAAGGAATCAGTGATCTTAAAATAATAATCAAAATCCAATACATGTAAATTCTCAACAACAGCTTTATAAGTTAATTGATTCCCTGTAAAGGCAACCATCTGATCGAAAATAGAAAGTGCATCACGCAAAGCGCCATCAGCTTTTTGTGCAATTACATGCAACGCTTCAGGTTCTGCGGTTACATTTTCACTTTTCGCAATGAAAGAAAGATGTTTTGAAATATCTTCATTCTTAATTCTGTTAAAACTAAAAACCTGACAACGCGATAAAATAGTTGGAATGATCTTATGTTTTTCTGTTGTAGCTAAAATAAATTTCGCATGTTTCGGCGGCTCTTCTAATGTTTTTAAGAAAGCATTGAAAGCTGCACTCGACAACATGTGAACCTCGTCAATGATATACACTTTAAACAATCCTAACTGCGGAGCGAAACGAACCTGATCAATTAAATTTCTTATCTCCTCTACTCCATTGTTGGAAGCAGCATCTAATTCAAAAACGTTTAATGATTGCCCGCTATTGAAAGATGTACAACTATCACACTTATCACAAGCTTCAGTTTCTGCCGTAAGGTTAAAACAATTAATGGTTTTTGCTAAAATGCGCGCACAGGTAGTTTTACCCACACCACGCGGACCACAAAACAAAAACGCTTGCGCCAAATGATTATTTTTTATGGCATTTTTAAGCGTAGTTGTAATGTGTTGTTGTCCAACTACGGTTTCAAAAGTTTGCGGCCTGTATT
>JANYCL010000249.1 GCA_025360355.1 Sphingobacteriaceae bacterium | reverse complement strand
ATCTTTCACAAATGAACCTTTCCTGTCGAGATTTGCGAATTGCAAATGTTCTTTGGTTAAAGAATAAAACGTCCAGGCCGGTAAATGATATTTTGTATTAAAACCAATTTCGTAAAATGTATGTTTTACAAAATGAATCTCATTATTATTTGTTGACGAGATTTTATCAAGAGAATAAGTTTGGGAAAACGCAAAACAAACCTGAAGGAATAAAAAAGAGAAAATAAATTTTTTCATCAATTCAAATTCGGGTCAAAACCAATACTTGAAAAAACTTTATAGGATTCTTTAATTTTAGAGAGTTCATCGCCCCACATTGTTTTGTGGTCGCCCTGCAAAACCAAAACAGGTTCTGCATCGTTATTGAACCAGGCTTTCTGAATTATTTCATCTTTTAATTGTCCGGGAGTCCAACCGGAATAACCCATAAAGAACTTTATGTTATGAGTTTTTACTTTTCCGTGATCGATCATGTGTGCAAGATCAAAAAAATTACCGCCCCACCACAGATCATCTTTAATTTGTATGCTATCGGTTAAATTATTTCCTAAGTTGTGAATATAATACAATTGATTCTTGGAAACCGGGCCGCCTTCATACACAGGAAAATTACCATTTTTAATATGCGGAAATAGATCACGGAGCATATGATCGGTTTTAAAATTAATGACAAAGCCCAATGAACCTTCGTCATTATCTTCGGTAAGATAAATAACGGCCCGTTTAAAATACCCGTCTTGTAACATCGGGTGCGCTATTAAAAAATCGCCTTGCATTAAGCAAATTTAAATAAATTAATAAGTAAATTCATGCAATAAATTGTACATTTGAGTAACATTTTATGAGCTCATTACGCGACGAAATAAAAAAACTTAGGGAAGATTTTACTAAAGGTACTTTAAATGATACCGCTGTAAACCCTGACCCCTTTCAACAATTTGAATTGTGGTTGAGTCAGGCTGTTGAAGCTAAGATCCCCGAAGTACAAGCTGTGACTTTAAGCACCGTTTCGCCGGAAGGAAAACCTGCTTCGCGTATAGTTTACATCCGTGAATTTGAGAACAATCAGTTTTGGGTTTATACAAATTACAATTCCCGCAAAGCAAAAGACATGTTACAAAATCCAAACATTAGTCTTACTTTTTTTTGGCCTGATTTAGAAAGACAGATCCGCATAGAAGGAACTGTGAAAAAAGCGGATAAAGAAAAAAGTGATACTTATTTTAAGAACCGTCCGCGCGAATCGCAATTAGGCGCATGGGCATCTAACCAAAGCGGTGTTTTAAAAAACAGGGAGGAATTGGAAACGGCAGTTGAAACTATAAGAAATAAATTCGAAGGAAAAGATGTTCCTCGTCCTGAATTTTGGGGCGGCTTTGAAATTACTGCAACTTATTACGAATTCTGGCAAGGAAGAAAAAGTAGATTGCACGATAGAATTTCTTATTCAAATGAAAAAGGAAATTGGATCATTAAAAGATTAGCGCCTTAACACAAAGCAACTCTCCCCCTTTTTTCAAGGGGGAGTACCCGCTGGGGGAGGGGGTCACAATAAAATTATTATGACAAAAAAAGATAAAATAACCCTTCGGCAAGCTCAGGATGACTCTAACAAATAAAAGAGATTATGAATAAAAAAGAAAAAATTAAATCATTCGATCAGAACAGTATTGGTGATACAAGTGCCGGCATGTTTGGTTTGCCTTTTACTTTGGAAGAATGTGAAACTGTTTTAATTCCTGTACCTTGGGAAGTGACCGTTAGTTATGGCGGCGGTACTGTAAACGGACCGAAAGCAATTCATGAAGCATCTTACCAAGTTGATCTTTATGATCCTTTTGTAAAAGATGCATGGCATTTGGGAATTGGAATGGATAAAGAAAATAAAGCTATCCGTACAAAAAGCACAGCACTTCGTAAAAAAGCAGAAGCTATTATTAAAACAATGGCTTCCGGAAAGGATGTCAGCAAAAATAAAGCAGTACAAAAGTCACAAAAAGAAATTCTGGAAGGTTGTTTGTGGATGAACAAAACAGTGAAAGAACGGGTTGAATTTTTTCTGAAACAAAATAAAATTGTTGGTTTAATTGGCGGCGATCATTCAACACCATTGGGAATGATGCAAGCTTTAGCTGAGAAATTCGGAAATTTTTGTGTGTTGCAAATCGACGCGCATGCTGATCTTAGAGTTGCTTATGAAGGTTTTGAATTTTCGCATGCTTCCATCATGTACAATGCTTTAAAAATAAAACAAGTTGAGAAATTGGTGCAAGTTGGGATAAGAGATTATTGTCAGGAAGAATTAGACATCATCAATAATTCAAAAGGCCGTGTAAAAACTTTTTTCGACCGCGACATAAAACACACGATGTACAATGGCGATTCGTGGGATAGAATTTGTAATCGTATCGTAAATGAATTACCGCAAAAAATTTATTTAAGTTTTGATATCGATGGTTTAGATCCAAAACTTTGTCCGAACACAGGAACTCCCGTCGCAGGTGGTTTTGAATCGGAGCAAGTTTTATTCTTACTGGAGAAAATAGTTAAATCAGGAAAACAAATTATCGCTTTTGACATCAACGAAGTAACTCCTGCAAAAAATTCCGACTGGAATGAGAACGTTGCTGCTCGTTTATTATACCGTATTGCCAATATGGTGGCGATGAGTAATGGGAGGAAGGTTTAGTTATTTTTTATATTTCTGAATTCTTTGTAATTCTTCAATATCAGCTGCATCTTTTGGTCTGCCTGTTGTAATTTTCGAGGCAATTAGATGTTTGAAATTTATGAAGGGAACTTTTAACCTTTCAATATCAGCAATTTCTTTTTGTTTATCTGCTTCATCATATTCTATTCCTGAAATCCGAGTTAAACAATCTACCCGTTCAGGTTCTTCCCAAAAATGAAAAGCGTTGTGTTTTGTAAAATCAAAACTCTCAATATGCTTTATGCCAACTTCATTAAACCCTTGATTTTTTAAAACTGGAATTAATTTGGATTTGTTTTCATTACTTGGCTTTAACCAAAGATCCATGTCACCTGTAGTCCGGCGATATCCGTAATAAATTACCGCATAGCCACCAATTAATATAAATTCTACATTGGCGTCGAGCAGCTCTTTAATTAATTGCTGATGTTTTTCTATGAAAATATTCATTTTTTATCTACAATAATTTCGTTCGACGATTTCCTTTCTCTTAAACTTTTTTGACTAAAACCATAAACCCGCAAAATTAATCCAACCGTATCTTTAATTCCTTGAATAGGATTTTTTTTAGCTGCTTCTTTTGCGTTATATTCCGCCTCTTCCTCAAATGATTTAAAAAAAACAAGACGGTTTTTTCCCTCGCCGTACGATAAGCCAGGATCATTCACTTCATCATCCTTTTTTTTATTTTCGCCTTTCTTGTCCATTAGTATAGCAAGGTACAAAATTTGTAAAGGATAAAAAAATAAGAAGTAAATTTTAGGAAATTTTGTGGTTTAATACAATCTCTTCGCTTTTTTTACAATTTCACTTAAGGTTTTTATGGGAAGATCTTTTTCGGGATCCAAATAAAAAGCGCTAATAAATTTTCGGCCTTCTCTTTCTAATTTTGGATGTTTTATTTCACGACCTTTCCA
>JANYCL010000223.1 GCA_025360355.1 Sphingobacteriaceae bacterium | reverse complement strand
TCAAAAAATTGATTCTTGAGAAAGGAAACAAAAATGAATTCGAATACATCAAACTTTGTAATCAGGTAGAATTTAAATTTAATTTCTGACTATTTCTTATTGATCAGCCAAACCCCCAAAATAACAACTCCCATCGCGAAGAATTGTACAATTGTAACGGTCTCGCCGTCTAACAATCCCCAACCAATTGCAACTATCGGAATTAAATACGTGCACGTTGAGGCAAATACACTTCCTGTTAGTTTTATTAAAGAATTAAAAAGAATAAGTGCAATTGCGGTTCCGAACACCGCCAGAAGAATTATAAAACCTAAAGCAGAATAACCACCCCGATTTTGATTTAAATGCGAATGAAAATCTGTATTCGCAAAAAGATAAACTAAAGCTATGGGACCGATTATAATAAACGACCATAAGGCAGCTGCTACTGAATTAACATGTGATAAATATTTTTTAATGCTGTTAACGCTAATAGCGTAAGAAATTGTTGCCAGTACAACCAGCAGACTGTAATTAATATTTTTCGACTCTTCTGTTCCGCCACTAAAACCTAATAAACATAAAGCGCCAATTAAACCAATAGCCACACCAATAATTTGAAAACGATTTACTTTAGATTTAAAAATCAAGATCCCGAATACAATTGTGAAAAGAGGAGTTAACGCATTTAGCATTCCAGTTAAACTGCTGCTAATTTGTGTTTCAGCTTTTGTAAATAAAAAGGCAGGTAGTAAATTTCCAAAAACACCGCTTAATGCTAATCCAAACCAGTCTTTTTTAAAATCAACACTTTTAAAATGTTTGAAGAGAAATGGCAATAAAACCAAAAAGGCAATTGAGATACGTAAAGCAGCAACCTCATCGCTCGTAAAAACTATTAATCCCTCCTTCATTAAAATAAAGGAGCTCCCCCAAATTAAGGACAGCAAAATTAAATAGAGCCAAGCGAGCGGACTGGGTTTCATGGCACGAAGTTACAACCTTCATGAAATAATTTTTGGTAATCAATAAAAACTTATGATATTTGCATCGTTAATGATAACAAACAAAATAAAACAGACTAAGAAACTTTTCCACTAAGGAAAGGCAAGAATGTTTTATTGTAAAGATATAACAAGCCTTTCCCGAACCGGAGAGGCTTTTTTATTTATCATTAAATTTTTAAACGTTGAATCTTTAAATCTTTAAATATGAAAGTCGCAGTAGTTGGTGCCACAGGATTAGTCGGTACAGAAATGTTGAAAGTTTTAGCGGAAAGAAATTTCCCGGTAACAGAATTAATTCCCGTTGCTTCCGAAAGATCGGTTGGAAAAGAAATTGAATTCAAAGGAAAAAAGTACAAAGTGCATTCCATGCAACAAGCGATTGATGCAAAACCTGCGATCGCTTTATTTTCTGCAGGCGGAAATACTTCTTTAGAATGGGCACAAAAATTTGCCGATGCAGGCACAACTGTAATTGATAATTCATCAGCATGGAGAATGAATCCAAATAATAAATTGATCGTTCCGGAAATCAACGCACATGAATTAACAAAAGCTCACAAAGTAATTGCGAACCCAAATTGCTCCACCATACAAATGGTAGTTGTTTTAAATCCGCTGCACAAAAAATATAAAATTAAACGTGTTGTGGTTTCAACTTATCAATCGGTAACGGGGACAGGCGTAAAAGCTGTTACGCAAATGAACAACGAACGCGCCGGGACAAAAGGCGAGATGGCTTACAAATATCCGATCGATCTTAATGTTATTCCGCAAATTGATGTCTTTACCGAAAATGGTTATACCAAAGAAGAAATGAAAATGGTGAACGAAACAAAAAAAATCATGAGCGATGATTCAATTGCAGTTACCGCAACCACCGTTCGCATTCCCGTAATGGGAGGACACAGCGAAAGCGTGAACATTGAATTTGAAAATGAATTTGAGGTAAAAGATATTTTTGAGATGATGAAGAAAACAGACGGCGTTATTTTACAAGATGATATCGCCAATCAAATTTATCCAATGCCAATGAACGCCCATAACAGAGATGAAGTTTTTGTGGGCCGTATCCGCCGCGATGAATCACAGCCAAAAACCTTAAATCTTTGGGTTGTAGCCGATAATTTACGCAAAGGAGCAGCAACAAATGCTGTTCAAATTGCCGAGTATTTAATGAAAAACAAACTGGTTTAAATGTTACTCCGGACGCTGTAGGCGTCCAATATGAATAAAAAAACATATACCCCAAATGCATACGACCCTGAAGGGGTCGAATATCGAAGGAGGCTTGATTTTTCGGTTTTTTAATCCTAATTTTAATCAATAAAATTTCCGCATCATGTCAGTAACAAGACCTTTTAATTTTAAAAAATGGATAGATGAAAACCGCCATCTTTTAAAACCTCCTGTAAATAATAAAGTAGTTTACAAAGACACAGAATTCATTGTGATGGTAGTTGGCGGACCGAATTCGCGCAAGGATTACCACTTTAATGAGAGTGAAGAATTCTTTTATCAATTGCAAGGTGATGTTGTT
>JANYCL010000214.1 GCA_025360355.1 Sphingobacteriaceae bacterium | reverse complement strand
CGATGCACATTTTTCGGATTGTAGTTTGTCCACTCACTTAAAACAACCGGAACAGTTGGTAAATCGTCAATGCCTTTTCTAAATGTAGGATCGTCTGCTCTTTTATTCATTACAAAAGAACCGTACATCCCTATTTGTTCCTGTAAGCCATAATGACTATGATACCAATGCGTACCGTGCTGCTTGATTGGAAATTTGTACAAATGAGTCGTATGTGGTTTTATTGGCATTTGCGTTAGATACGGAACGCCATCTTCTTTATTTGGTAAAAACAATCCATGCCAATGCATCGAAGTTTTTTCGTTTAATTCGTTATGCACATATATTTCAGCCGTATCACCTTCGGTAAAGGTAAGAGTAGGCATCGGTATTTGACCGTTTACTGCAATTGCTCTTTTTTCTTTTCCGGCAAAGTTTACAATTGAGTCACGAACATAAAGATCATAGCGAACAGTTTTTTGAGCGAGAAAAAAATGCGGACAAATGAAAAATATTAATGCATACTGTAGTAGTTTTTTCGCACTACTATTTTTGAAAGCGCACATAAATAGTTTCATATAAAGAGCCCGTTGCTACGAAAACTTATTTGATTGTTTGTACCGTTTTACCACACGTAAGCATTTGACTGCCATAAAAAGGGTTTTTAATTGCAGATTCCTTACTGAGCCAATCGCCGCCCTTTCCATCATTATACATTGGGCAATGATCGTAATAAACGGGGTACGAAGGTTTGATCGCTTTCATAACTTCAAACATATTGTTTGAAAGCGAACTAAAATGTTCTCTTTGATGATCTGTTTCAGTTACACCTTTAATATGTTCGGCATCGTAAGAAAGTTTGGTCATGTATTTCATCCAAACGGTATGCTGTTCAGGAGTTAATTTATCCATTGCCACTTTATCAATTGCTTTGAAAAGTTCTTTTGCTTTATTGCTCGCTGAAGTTCCATCATTAGAGATCAAGGCATCTTTTAATGCAAAATAATTTGTGTAAACTTCGGTTAAGGGATTTGTTGTCGTTTGCTTAACTGTATCCTGAACCGGAGTTTGTGTTTTGGTTGTAACAATCACCGCCTGTTTTTTCCTTTCGTACTGACAACATTCGGGCAATTTAGCGTAAGCCTCATCGGGCGCAAGGAATTTCTCGTTGTCGTAGCCAGCCAATGCAATGCGTTTTAAGATCTCATCCTCATTTGTTGTTTTAGAATTGAAAGTTAAAGTGGCAACCTTTGAATCTTTATTCCAGTCAACTTTAGAAATGCTCTTTTTGTTTCCTGCTTTTTCAATTGTGGCTTTACACATATTGCAATTGCCACTTATTTTAACAGACTGCGTTTTAGGATTTTTGATTTGCGCTTCGCCACAAGAGTATGTGAAAATTGTTACTACTAGGAGAACTATTTTTGTTATCGATTTCATATTTGTTTTTTTAATGCAACTTAACTTTATATAATAATATTTTGAGCGTAGTAAACTGATCAAACACATGAACTATGAAACATCACTAAAGCCAGTAACTACGCTCTTTTCTTCACTTCCTGTCATACTTGCAGCATTTATGCAGGCTACCATAAGAAGAGCTATCGGCTGTGAAATTTGGAGTATCATAACCAACTGCTGCAATATTTTTTTGTATTTGGCTAAGAGTAATTGTAGTGCTATCGTACACAACTTCCATCATTTTTGAATCCATATCCCAATTAGCTTCTTTAATACCCTCTGCTTTCAATGAACCTTCAATGGTTTCTTTACACATGCCGCAATTGCCCCAAACTTTAAATGTTGAATGCGAAATACCATCAACAACTACTGTTTTACTCTCTATCGCAGATTTTCCGCTTGAACTTTGGCAAGCCCAGAAAGTTAGACCGATCAACGCGATATAAATGAACCTGATCATTGTTTGATTATTTTTTTTATGATGTTAGTTTTTTGTCCGGTTATTTTTAGCAAATATACACCTGATGCAAATCCGTCTGTTCTCACTTTGATAAGAGACGAAGCGGGATAATTTTTTGTTGTCATTAACTGCCCAACAGAATTAAAAAATTCTATGGACAAATTTCCCTCACTAGTTTTTAATACAATATTTATTTCATCGTTTGCGGGATTAGGA
>JANYCL010000206.1 GCA_025360355.1 Sphingobacteriaceae bacterium | reverse complement strand
ATTTAAAAAAGAAGAACCTTGTGTTATAAGAGTAAAGAGATAAAAAAATCGTTCCCAAAAAGGACTCATGGTAAACATTTTGTGCGCGCCATATCTATGCAAGAAAAAAGTCTGACAAAAAAGAGAAAGGAACCAGTGTGCTAAAAAGAAAATTAAAATGTACATATAAGTAAGTGCTGTGTTTGTGGGCCTAAAGATAATCTATAATAAAGCATTATGTATACCTATTAACCAATGTTATGATAAGATTCATACAAAGGAAAAGCCCCCGCTAACAACGGAGGCTTTACACAAACACGAACTAAAATAACCATAAGAGTACTAACTGACTGTATTAAAGATACACCTTATTTTCAGGCCTTTAGCCATCTATTTAGCCTGATTGATAGTCCATTGAGCCAAATTGGGGTTAAGCCGAGTGACTGGGGTATTTTGATCAAAGTTTTGAACAAAATTGAAATTGCTACAAATTGTAGCAACACTTTGCTACGTTCCGGATATACCTTTGTTTATAATTAAGGATCAAAATTTAAAAATGCCTTAGTAAAGAAAAAGTAAAATCATTAATTTAATAATATAGTATAAAACCCGTAGGATGTATTCCTATTTAATTAACCAACCCCTCGGAATACATCCAACGGGTTAAACTCAAAAACAAAGAAAACATGGCACGTAAATCGGACGAAGTTCTGGAAATGAACGAAACAAAAGAAATGACAAAAGACTCAAAAAAAGACACAGCAGTGAACACAGAAAAGCTAAAGGCTCTTCAGCTTACTTTAGATAAGCTGGAAAAAACTTACGGCAAAGGTGCTGTAATGAAATTAGGTGATAATAATATTGAACCTCTTGAAGCAATTTCAACAGGCTCATTAGGTTTAGATATCGCTTTAGGTATTGGTGGTTTACCAAAAGGAAGGGTTGTTGAAATATACGGACCTGAATCTTCCGGTAAAACAACATTAGCTATTCATGCAATTGCTAACGTACAAAAAACTGGAGGCATTGCAGCTTTTATAGATGCAGAACATGCTTTTGATCGTTTTTATGCGGAGAAATTAGGTGTAGATACTAAGAGTCTTTTAATATCTCAACCTGATAATGGTGAGCAGGCTTTAGAAATTGCTGATAATTTAATACGCTCAGGTGCAGTTGATCTTGTTGTTATTGACTCGGTAGCGGCATTAACACCAAGAGCAGAGATTGAAGGCGAAATGGGCGACAGTCGCATGGGTTTACAGGCAAGGTTAATGAGTCAGGCCTTACGTAAGTTAACCGGCAGTATTAGCAAAACAGGATGTTGTTGCATATTTATTAATCAGCTCCGCGAAAAAATTGGTATCATGTTCGGAAATCCTGAAACTACTACCGGTGGTAACGCATTAAAGTTTTATGCATCTGTGCGTTTGGATATCCGTCGTATCAGTCAGCTTAAAGAAGGTGATGTTGTGCAAGGTAACCGCGTAAGAGTTAAAGTAATTAAAAATAAAGTTGCACCGCCGTTCCGCATGGCAGAGTTTGATATCATTTTCGGAGAAGGAATTAGTAAAGTTGGAGAAGTAATTGATATCGGAGTTGAAAAAGGAATAATTAAGAAGAGCGGATCGTGGTTTAGTTATGATGAAACTAAATTAGGACAAGGACGCGATGCAGTGAAACAAATATTTGCCGAGAATCCTGACTTAGCAGAAGAAATTGAAAATAAAATTATAGCGGCTTTAGCTACAACAGGTAACCCCGCTGAAGGAAAAGAGTAAATAAGATTAATTGTTGCGCTGCCAAGGAAAGGCGGATCGCGTTTTAGTTTTTGAGTTTTTTGTTTGCTCTCATAAACCATCCGTATGAATAATACGGGTGGTTTTTTTTACCCGATCGGGTTTGTCTGGCTGTACGGACACGTAATCAATAATTATTAAATAAAATTTGTATGAAAATTAAAACATTTCGTATCCATACCGACGTGGGTCAACTCAGCAAGGATGAAAAATCGATCAATCAATTCATGGAAACAGTAACCGTTAAAAAAACAGCGACTGAATTTGTTACCGACAAAGAAAATTATTGGTCGGTACTTGTTTATTATGAAAACGGTTTGTTAGAAAAAAACGATTCCATAATGGGAGTTACAAGTGATAAAATATCATTTCCTGCAGATACAGTTTTAAGCCATGAAGAAAATATTGTTTTCAACACCCTTAAAGACTGGAGAAACAATCTCGCAGCAAAAACCCGTTTACCCGGTTATATAATTTGCCATAATTCAGAATTAGTTACAATTGCAAAAATAAAACCGAAAAGTCTGGAAGAATTAGGGAAGATCAAAGGATTCAGTTCGCGGAAAATATTGAAATATGGAGATGATGTACTAGCCTTATTGAATTCGGTTTAGAATGAGATTGTTAGTTAATAGATCTGTTTTTTATTTGGAGTATATACTAAAAGTATATACTTTTGTAAAAACATACGCGATGAAGACTTTATCCTTAAAACTAGACGATAAAATATTTAAAGAAGCAGAAGATATCACAACAAAATTAAATTTGGCAAGAAACCGTTACATAAATGAAGCCGTAGATCTTTACAATCTTTTTAATAAAAGAAGATTACTAAAGAAACAACTCCTCAAAGAATCCAAATCGGGGCGTAAAGATTCTATGGAAATACTTGCCGAATTTGAAAAGTTCATGGATGAAGATTGAACAATTCGATATTTGGTTGGCCAATCTGAATCCTTCAAAAGGAACAGAACCCAGCAAAACGCGGCCTGTGGTTGTTATTCAAACTAATTTATTGAATGAGTTTCATCCTTCAACAATTATTTGTCCAATTACAACAAAGATCAATACAGAAATAGAGCTTTTGCGGGTCCATTTAAAAAAGTCTCAATTACATAAACCAAGCGATATTTTAGTTGAACAAATAAGAGCCATAGACAACAAGAGGTTACTAAAAAGACTCGGTCACTTAACAAAAGAACAAGCCGAAAAATTAAAAAGTAACTTGAAAGTGGTTTTGGATCTATAACCTCGCATTTTTTTAATTCAGTCTGTGTAAAAAGACTATTTTTATATAAATAATTTTAAAAAAGATTGATCAAGACATTCCTCTACTTATGAAATACTCTTTATTCATTTTCTTTTTCATTCTATCGCTCTTTTCATTTTCTCAAAATGATTCACCGGATTCTATTGTTGTAAAAGCAAACACACAAATATATTTAGTGCATCTACCTTGTGATACCACCGCAGGAACTTTTAAAATTATGGATAGCATTGATGAAGGCGCTAAAGCAATACGAATTAAATTTGGGACAAAACCCGCTATGGGTTCGGTATTAGAGATCTTTAATCCGTATGAGTTTCCTTTTGCTTACAAAGCTTTTGTCTATAATTTCAAAAAGAAAAAATACATTGATGCAGGTGTTCATCCGGTTCAACCAAAAATGGGCACACGGGAAACATGGCCTTTTCCAACCGAATATATTTTAATTAAAGAATTTAAATTAGAAATTGAAAGAGAAAAAGAATGACCAACGCCGAACTCATCAATAAATTTTATACTTCATTTGTAAACGGCAATGCCGAAGAAATGGTAAATTGTTATCACACCGAAATAATATTTACTGATCCCGCTTTTGGAACTTTAAAAGGTGAAGACGCTAAAAACATGTGGCGCATGCTGATCGAAAGAAGTAAAGGCGATATAAAAGTTACTTTCAATAATGTAAAAGCCAATGACAAAACCGGTTCAGCATACTGGGAAGCACATTATACTTTTACACAAACAGGAAGACCGGTCATCAATAAAATTTCAGCGCAATTTGAATTTAAAGACGGGAAGATCATAAAACATACCGATACTTTTGATCTATGGAAATGGAGCAAACAAGCACTTGGTTTTAAAGGTTATTTATTAGGATGGAGTTCCTTCATGCAAAAGCAGATCAATAAACAGACTTCAGCTTTGCTGAAAGCTTATAAGTCCTAATTGCTTTTCTCGTTTACTTTTCGTAAATTGTAGTATCAAATCTCATTCTATGAAAAAACTTATCCTCATATTATTTTCATTGGTCTCTTTTTTATTTTCAAGTGCGCAGTCATATGAATTGGAAACCGTAAGGAGAGATACTGTTAATCTCACAGATGCCAATGCCAAAAAACAAGGAAAATGGATTATTAGAGGTAAACATAAACCAAAGACCTGCTACAGTAAAACTCCGGAACAAAAAATTGAAGAGGGAACATATAAAGATAATCGGAAAATCGGAGTATGGATCGAGTATTATTGCAACAGTAATATCAAAAGTAAAATCACTTTTGCCGATGGCAAACCAAACGGACCAACTACACTCTATTATGAAAACGGGAAAGTTAAAGAAGAAGGCATTTGGATAAACAACCGCTGGACTGGTAATTACAAATTTTATGATGAAG
>JANYCL010000177.1 GCA_025360355.1 Sphingobacteriaceae bacterium | reverse complement strand
CCGCTAGCTGTTAAAGTTGTTGTGTTATTTAAACAGATTGAATTTGTTCCGGCAATTGTTACAGTTGGTAAGGGATTAACTGTAATGAGAATGGTTTGCGTGAAGCTACATCCTAATGAACTGGTTCCTATTACCGAATAAATAGAAGTTACCGTTGGTGTTGCTGTTATTGTAGTACTTGTTGAACTATTACTCCATAAATATGTTGAAGTACCACTCGCTGTGAAAATTGCGCTATCATTTAAACAAATTGCATTTGTACCGCTAATAACAACAAGAGGAAGCGGGTTAACTGCTATGAAAATAGTTTGTGTGAAACTACAACCAAATAAATTAGTTCCAACAACAGAATAAATAGATGTTACCGTAGGAGAAACTGTTATTGAAGTACTCGTTGAGCTGTTACTCCATAAATAAGTTGCCGCACCACTGGCTGTAAAAGTTGTAATATCGTTTAAGCAAATTGTATTTGCACCTGCAATTGTAACTGTCGGTGTAGGGTTTACAGGAACGGTAACATTTTGTATATTACTACAACCATTTGCAGTTATTGTATAAACATAAATTACATTTATTGGAGAAGCAGTTGTATTGATTAAGATTTCATTTGGATTTGAAACTTGCGGTGTTGTAATTGCAGCGTTACTGATTCCTGCGACTGCCGGCCTCGTCCATGCAAAAGTTGCGCCACTAACAGGGCTAGATGCAGCATAAGAAAAGTTAGTACCGGTACAAATTCCGCCCGGAATAAGTGTAGTGGTTAAAATAGGAAATGGTGTAAATGGAACAGGAGATGAAATAAAACCATTAGCAATAACTTGTAACGAATAAGTTCCAACGGGTAAACCTGCGGGCAAATTAAATTGTGTGGAGTCAGGTAGGGTTCCTCTTCTTAATCCCGTACTATTCCAATTAAAAGTTTTGGCATAATAAACATTTGTACCTTGAGTAAGTTTGATAATTGGATAATTGGTCGCCATTTGCCAATCATCACCATAGCTGGCGCCTTCAGAAATACCATTAAACAACATTCCTGTTGCGGTGAATGAAGTACAGCTGCTTTGAATAATACTACTAACGGTTGGTACACCTACGGCTAGTTGTGAACTTCCGGGTGTATATATCCAGTACATATCATTATCCTGTTCAGATAAGAGAACTTGTCCGGTTGGTAAAACGATAAGATCATAAATATAACAAGGTGAATTAGGTGTAACTCCGGGAGGAGAACTTAATAATGTAAAAATATTTGTTAAGTAATTAAATTCATAAAACACTGTTGGTGGAGGAAAATGATTTGATGAAATTGGAGTAGGAGAAGCAACGCACAATACCATTCCGTTTGGCATTATTGCTGCCGGAGCATCTGTTGCACCATTATTACTTGGTACAGTTGGTCCTGCTGCCCAGCTTCCCGGACTAGTACTTCCTGAAGGTGTATAATATGCAGTTTTACCTGTGGAACCAATATAAAAAGATCTTCCATCAGGAAGTAAAAGTGCAGGACCGGTTTCATCACCAAAAGGATCGTATAAATTTACCGGAACAGTTCCGTCTGCTATCCAAGTATTTGTTGATGGAATATATCTTTCTGAAGTTGTAGCTAATCTATCTACATATAACATACTCTGGTCGGCTTGTTTTACCCATGACGATTCGTTGTGAATTCCTAAACAAGTTGGTCCGTTAATATATGTGTTAGTTATAGGGTCATAAATTTTGGTGGTTTTTAAACTTCCATTCACCATAGCTTGCATTACGCGGCCGTCGGGCATGATCATAGAATTAGCATCACTCACAACACCACCCGGTGCCGGTGCATTTGTCCAAGTATTTGTTATAGGATCATAAACTTCACCTGCAGATCCGCCTGTTCCGTATTCGCCGCCTGCAACATAAACTCTTCCGTCTTTCAAAACCTGCGATGAAAAATAAAGTCTGGTATTCGCCATTGGTGCAATTGATGACCAAGTTCCATTAATATAACTTCCGCTTGCGTTTGGAGTTAATCTATCCCAAACATTTCCAATTCCTCCACTTCCGCCAGTTTCTGATTTACAAAGAATAGTTCCATCAGTCAGTAATTGCATACCGCCGCCGCTTAAATGGGGAGCTAAACCTGTAACCTGTGTCCATGTTCCGGTTTGGGCGTTTGTGTAAAGACTAATGATCGTGAAAACGGCAGATAGAATTTTTTTCATGTTCATGTTTTTGGTAAATGAGATTTCAATCGTATGAAGATACAATTTTAAACTTGTTTTTCAAAAATAAATTGAGAATTTTTCTCTTCAGCAAATGTTAAATGAATTTACATTTCCTTGAAGCAAAGGCACACATACGTAATAAAATCAAGCCGTGTTTAAAACGGGAGATATTAGTTTCGCCATAAGTACGTTCGCGGTAACGGATAGGAACTTCAACAATTTTTAAATTCAGTTTGTGTGCGCCAAACAAAAGATCAAAATCACCGAAAGGATCGAATTCGCCAAAATATTTTCTATTCTTAGTCAATTTAATATAATCTGTTCTGAACATTACTTTCGTTCCGCACAAAGTATCTTTGAAACGTTGTTCCAATAACCAAGTAAATGCCCAACTGAAAAAATGATTGCCTAAATAATTTAAAAAACGCATCGCTTCTTTGTCCATTGGGTAAACCAAACGTGTTCCATTAATAAAATCACCTTTACTTCCCGCGATCGCATCATAAAATTTCGGAATATCTTCCGGCGGAACCGTAAGGTCTGCATCTAAGATCATTAAAATATCTCCTGTCGCAATTTTGTAACCTTCACGTACAGCGTCTGCTTTTCCTTTACCTTTTTGTTGTCCGATCTTAATATCATGGGTAGAAGAATATTTTTTCTGGATCTCCTGAATTTTTTGCCAGGTATCATCGGTGCTGTTTCCTTCAATAAAAATAATCTCAACATGCTTACCAAATTTCGGCAGACGAGTAATCGCATTTTCAATATTACCACTTTCGTTACGCGCTGGAATTACAACTGTTGTAGAATATTTTTGTGCGTATTCAGCAGGATTGCTTTCCGGTAAAGGTTTTGCAAAACTGTAAATGTTTAAACTAAAGAATCTGAAAAAAGGAAATTTTGCTAAGTAACGGTTTAAAATGAAAGAAAGGATAGGGATCCAAAGCGGACATATCAATCGTTTGCTATTTCTATAAACATCAAAACCCGAAACAAACAATAAATTATTTATGTCGCGCGAATTTAACCAATTCTGATGCGGTGTTTTTTTCTTTAAACCAATTGCTTCTGCAAATTTTATGATCGGTGACCACAGCGAGTTGTAAGATTGTACAATTACTTTTGTATTGGGGTGACAAACTTTTTTTACCTGTTCAAATACATTTTGAATGTCATCAACAAATCCAATTAAATTACTGATGATGATGAGATCGAATTTTTGATTTAATTGAATATCATTCGCGTCCATTAATTGGAAGTCGATATTTTTACCTGCGTGTTTTTCTTTAGCCCAGTTAATGTATTCTTCACTAAAATCAATTCCGACTTTTTTGCTTCCTTCAATTGTTGCCAAAAGATCACCGCTTCCGCAGCCGACTTCGAGAACAGAAGAATCTTCATGGGAGAAATACTTGCAATAATTGCTTATCTCGTTCCAATAGTAAGCGCTAATAGCACGTTTTTTGCGTGGTTTCGCTATACGGTTGAAATAATCCTTCCTCTTGGTGCTTTCTGACATAAGGCATAAAAATAATCATAAAAAATAAATTATCTTTGGCTTTTGTTTAATAAAATATGCTTAAAAGCTGGCTCCCCATAACCCGTATCAAGATCTTTGGAGCGGGAATTCTATATAAGACCGTTACCCTTTTTGTAGGTAAAAATAAGCGTGTTATAGAGCGGGATAGCATTAAATACGAGATAGATCTATCTGAAGGAATCGAGCTTTCGATGTATCTTTTTGGGAAATTTCAGAAGCATATTACCTCAAATCCTCATTATAAAATTAAAGAAAATGATGTTGTTTTTGATATTGGAACGAATATTGGATTAATGACGCTTCAATTCGCTAAATTAGTCCCAAAAGGTAAAGTTTATTCTTTTGAACCTACTCATTATGCCATTGGTAGATTAAAATCCAACTTGGCTCTGAATCCGGAATTAGAGAAAAGAGTGCAGATCATAAATTCATTTGTTTCTGAAAAGTCATCCGATAATCCGGAAATTGTTGCTTTTGCGAGTTGGAAAGTGAATGGCGAAAGAAGTGAAAATGATCATACAGTTCATTTGGGCACTCCAAAATCAACTGAAGGTGTTCCTGCAATTTCTTTAGATGATTTTGTTAGATTAAATAATTTGGAGAAAATTAATTTCATTAAGATTGATACTGACGGTCACGAATACGAAGTATTTAAGGGTGGGAAAGAAGCAATTAAGAAATACAGACCGTATATTATTTTTGAAATTGGTTTGTATGTGATGGATGAAAAGAAAATCAATTTCGATTTCTATTTCAATTATTTTAAAGATCTGAATTATAAATTGGTTGATACAAAAACCGATAAAGAAATTTCGATGGAGAATTACCGGAAGTATATTCCGCAAAATGGTTCTACAGATTTGATCGCTATTCCGAATTAACCTCATCTGTCACGCTTTAGCGTGACACCTTCTCCTATGAGGAGAAGGAATTATTTCCGGATCAAAACATTAAAGCTGAATTCAAAAGGTTGTTTGTTGTTTTCATTAACATATTCCTTTGTTACTTTGCTTTCATTTTCTCCAATGAAATAAATGGAATAACCGAGTCCGTTAAAAAAATCAAACAATTCTATTGCAGAAGAACCTGCGCGCATAAAACCGTGAGGCCAAAATTCCGCGACAATTTTAAGATCACTACTTTGTTTCAATAAATTTTGCATCCCTTTAAAAGCAACCAGTTCGTATCCTTGAATATCTATCTTAATTATATTGGGTGACAAAATAGTTTTATCAGAAATTAATTTATCGATGCTTGTTGCTTTTACTTCTTCAATACTATCGTAATTGTTTACAGGGTAAGTGCGGTGATCAACATTCAGTAATTTAGATTTGTAAACTTTTAAAACCGAATCAGAATCGGAAACAGCCATATTGAAAATTGAAATATTGTTTTTATTGGCGGTCGCTTTTTTTAAATAACCAAAATTGGTTGAATCAGGTTCGAAGCAATAAACTTTTCCGTTTGAACCTGTAAATTCAGATAAGATCGTTGCATAGAAACCAATATTGGCGCCTATGTCTGCAATGTTATCTCCCGGCTTAATTAATTTTTTTAAAAGTGAAATTTCCTCAGCATCCTGTTTATTTTTAAAAACACGGTACAGTGTTTTATACAAGGGAAAACAATTCTTGTATAAGAAATTTCCGAATTTTAAACTGAGGGTTGATGCCATAATTATTAAGGGTGAAATTACAGAAAAAAAACTAATGAGCCTTATCAGGACATTCAAAAACTATAATTGGTCAATTAACTTATCGTATTCAGCATGAGAACCTATCCAAAACCAGATCACCGTATTTTTTTGTTTTATACCCAATGCGCGCCATGCTAAATTGATCCTAACAGAATAGATCGGTTGTGTTTTGTGTATTAATTTGAATTGAAGGCTGCGATGATGAGGGTTTTCTTTCCACAACGAATAAGATTTACGCGTTGATTCTTTAATATGATCAGGTAAATTTTTGTAACATTTCCTGAAACGCTCAGTAGTTACGGATATCATTTAAGGTTTAATGACTTTGTTTTACCTTTTTTATATTCACCCAGAGCTTCTGCGGCCAATAGAGTAAGTTCATCTTGAGAATTATCGAAAGATTTTTTCCAGGCCAATTCTTCATTTAATAACGACGCAATTGCATTTTGCTCGGATAAAGACATTTTATCAAGCTTACTCATTATTTTCTTTAATGCAGTTGTCATATTACAAATATACAAAATTTAAACCTTCCCCTTCAGATATTTCGCCGTAAACGATTCCTTACAGTTGATCAACGCTTCGGGCGTTCCTTCAAATAAAACATTACCGCCGGTTTCGCCGCCTTCAGGACCAAGTTCAATGATCCAATCAGCACATTTTATTACTTCGAGATTATGCTCGATCACAACAATGGAATGTCCTTTCTCTAATAATGCATTGAAAGACTTTAATAATTTCGCAACATCATGAAAATGCAAACCTGTTGTTGGTTCGTCAAAAACAAAAAGAGTAGGAGAGGTGTTATTAATTTGAATTAGGAATGAAGCTAATTTGATACGTTGTGCTTCGCCGCCGCTTAAGGTGCTGCTGCTTTGTCCGAGTTGTACATATCCCAAACCAACTTGTTCAAGAGCTAAAAGTTTTTCAATTATTCTTTTTGCTGTTCTGTCTTCTTTATCTTGTGAAAAGAACTGAACCGCATCGGTAACTGTCATGTTCAGTATATCGGAAATATTTTTTCCTTTATATAAAATTTCCAGTATCTCATTTTTAAAACGTTTTCCTCCGCAGGCATCGCATGGTAATTGGATATCGGCCATGAATTGCATTTCGACTGTGATCTGTCCTTCACCTTCACAAACTTCGCATCTTCCACCATCAACGTTAAATGAAAAATGAGATGGTTTTAGTCCGCGCTGCTTTGCTAAACCTTGATCGGAAAATAAATTCCTTATTTCATCGTAAGCTTTAATATAAGTTACGGGGTTACTCCGTGATGATTTACCAATAGGATTTTGATCAACATACTCCAGTTGTTTAATTTGTTTTAAACTTCCTCCAATTAAATGATCATAACCAACGTTTTCATAATATCCTTCAAGATACCGTTGCATGATTGGGATCAATGCTTTTTTTATGAGTGTAGATTTTCCTGAACCGCTCACGCCTGTAACGCAACACAAAGTATTCAATGGAAATTTTACACTGATATTCTTTAAATTATTATCACTCACATTTTTTACCTGAATGAATTCCTTCCATTTCCTTCTTGTCTTTGGCGTTTCAATTCTTAATTTATGAGTGAGATATTTTGCAGTATAACTTCCGTTATCTTTTAATAATTCTTTGTGCGTACCCTGAAAAACTAGATGTCCGCCTTCACTTCCGGCTTCCGGACCAATATCGATCAATTCGTCCGCGGCAAGCATAATATCTTCATCGTGTTCAACAATAATAACTGTGTTGCCTTGTTTCTGTAATGATTTTAAAACTTTTATTAATCGTTCTGTATCGCGCGGATGTAAACCAATGCTCGGTTCATCTAAAATATATAAACTCCCTACTAAACTGCTGCCTAATGAAGTCGCTAAATTTATTCTTTGACTTTCGCCTCCACTTAAAGTATTTGCAACGCGGTTAAGAGTTAAATATCCTAAGCCAACATCCATTAAATATTGTAAGCGGTTAGTTATTTCAGTTAACAAACGTTTTGCAATTTTTGTATCGTGATCATTTAGTTCTATTGATTTAAAAAAAGGTAATAATTCCGAAACAGGCATTAAAACTAATTCAGTAATATTTTTACCTGCAACTTTTACATAATTTGCATCTTTGCGTAAACGGGTTCCT
>JANYCL010000173.1 GCA_025360355.1 Sphingobacteriaceae bacterium | reverse complement strand
TTCGGTGCTTTTCATTATAGGCGCCCGATAAGCAAGTCGGAGGAGGATACAGAGATCAAAGCTCCATCATCTCAGCTTTTATTATTCAAAGGATTCTTTCTTAATCTTTTTAATCCTGCAGTTTGGTTCTTATGGTTGGGAAATGTAACGGGCGTTGGAAAATCATTTAACTATTCGGTTGTTAAAATGATCATTTATTTTTCGATCGTATTAGGATTAGTTCTTACTGTTGAGTTATTTAAAATATTTTTAGCAGGTAAAATAAAGAAATTCCTGACGGATAAAACAATGCTGATCATAAATTACATTACAGGCACTTTATTAATAATTTTTGGCGTTGTATTAATTTATAACCATTATTTTGAGCACTAATGAACGAAGACAAATTTAATGACCTGAGGAAGAAACTCAACGAAACACAAAGCTATCCATCGGTTTACATGTTCAAATTCATCTTCGATGCAACGAATCGTAAAATTGCATTGATCGAGAATCTATTCAGCGAGAACGCTGAAATTTATACTAAGGAAAGTGATAAAGGAAAATACATTAGTATTACCATAACGGAAGTCATGATGAGCACTGAAGAAATAATTGGTATTTATTCTAAGGCCTCCGAAATTGAAGGAGTAATATTATTGTAATGTCTGTTCACTCCATTTCAAATAAATTAATTTCAATTTCTGTAAATACTTTAGGAGCAGAATTAATTTCCCTGAAAAGCAACAATACCGAATTATTATGGCAAGCCGATAAAACGGTTTGGCCGCGGTACGCACCTGTTTTATTTCCCATAGTAGGTAAATTAAATAGTGGGGAATACCCTCTTACGCAACATGGCTTTGCCCGCGATAAAGAATTTGTTTTAGTAGAACAAAAAAATAATTGCCTCGAATTTGAATTAACTGCCAATGAAGAAACTTTATCGCTTTTTCCTTTTCAATTCTCTTTGAGGATCCGTTACGAATTGGATGTTTCGGGAATTAAAATAAAATACATTGTATTTAATCCAAGTAATGAAAGTTTACCATTTAGTATAGGCGCCCATCCGGGGTTTAATTGCAAAAGGATAGCGGGAGAAAGTTTGGAAGATTTTTATTTAGAGTTTGAAAATAAAAAAGAATTGACAGCTGAAAAACTAAAAGACGGTTTTTTAAACGGCGAAACCTATTCAATAGAACTAAACGAAAATAAATTGTCTTTAAGTACAGATCTTTTTAATAACGACGCCTTAATCTTTAAGAACAAACAAATAGAAAAAGTAAAACTCTGTTCAACAAGATCAAAAACACAAATTATCCTTAATTGCAAAGATTGGCCCTACTTTGGTATTTGGTCCAAAAAAGGGTCGGATGCTTTTGTTTGCTTAGAACCTTGGTACGGAATTACTGATTCTGTTAAAAAAGACAGTGATTTCATAGCCAAAGATGGCATTATTTCACTCGGGAAAAATATAACATTTGAGGCTGTTTTTAATTTGGAATTAAGTAATTAGAGTGCTTATATTTGTTAGGGTAAATAAATGAAGGTTTTCATTTCAATAGCGTTAGTTTTCTCTTTCTTATTTCAAAACATAAGTAAGCTGATAATTGTCGTCAATTTTCAAATTAACCGCGAATATATTTCTAAAAATCTTTGCGTTAACCGCGATAAACCAAAAAGCTGTTGTGAAGGTAAATGCGAACTCAAAAAACAATTAGACGAGGATGATAAAAAACAAAATCTCCCGGCTAATACTTTTAAAGATAAATCTGAAAAACAAAATTATTATAGTCCTGCGAAATATAAATTAGCAGACGATAATAATAATTTTATTCCGCGCTTTCACTTTCTCTCGGGAAAAATAAGTGACGTCTCCCTTTCTATATTTCATCCACCGCCTTTCGTAGCTTAGCTTATCAAATTTATTTAATCATTTAATCTTTCAGTATGAAAAAAACAATATTCATACTGTTTGCGGTTATAAATGTTAATTTGGTTTCAGGACAATGCTCATGTTGCGGTTCATCTTCCAATATTTCGGCTGGTGAAGTAACACCTGCAGCTTATGCTTTAGGAAAAAAGCAATTGTTCGGCGAACTATATTCTGATTTCAGGTTTTTTAATAAACCTGCAGATCATTTAAGTATAGATCATCAAAATCAAACGAGCAGCGCATTAAATATAAATAGCATGGTTATTACAACTATTGGTTTGCGTTATGGAATAAGTAGCAAAGCAACTTTATTAGTTCAACAACCCTATATTTTTATTAATGCAGCAACTTCAAGCAGTAAAGCATTCGGCGATCTGTTATCGCTCATAAATATTAAAGTGTTTGACAAATCAAAATTCATAATTGGTTTGCAAGCCGGTATGGAGTGGCCAACCGGACAATATATTTTGTCGGGCAGTGGCAATTCTATTTCAACCGGTTCGGGCTCTTATGATCCTGTTGCAGGTTTAAATGTGATGAAGTCGTTCAAAAATTCTGCAATAAGAGCAAGCGGATTTTTTAAATACACTACTAATGGTTTCAACAATACCAATTATGGTAATTTTTTCGGACATCAGATCGGTTATAGTTATTTTCTGTTCAATAAACCGGCAACGTGTACGAAAGACAGTGTTTCTAAACCTTCAAAACCAACTCTTGCAATAAACGCTCAGATCTCCGGCGAATGGTCGCAAGCACAAATAAAAGAAAATATAAGCGTACCAAATACAGGAAGTTATTTAGTCTTGGCCGGATTGGGAGCAACGCTTGGTTTCAAAGGATTTACAATTCCTGTATCCGTAACTGTTCCGCTGTACCATCAATACTATGGCGATCAAAATCAAAACACACTCAGGTTAAGAGTAGGTTTAACCAAAATATTTAATTAAAACAGTATTCTAAAATAAAATGAAAAAAATAATTTATTCCTCAATAGTAATTGCAGCTTTTATAATAATGGCTTGCAAAAAAAATAATGTTGGCGGCCAATGCGAAGTGGTAGCATTTCCTCAGCATCATGGTAAATCAATTTATGGAGCAACTGCGTACGTTAAGTTTGGAGCGAAGGATCTGCCTGCAAATCCCACTACCAATTATGATTTAAAAATAGTTGGAGAACCGGATGAAGAGCATATCCATATTAAAGATTTACGATATGGTCATTATTTCATATACTCTGTTGGTTATGATAGCGCAATTGCGCAGGCTGTAACAGGTGGTATTGCACTTCATATTACATGGAGTGAGCGAAAAAAAGAAGTTGATGTAAATGTCCCGGTAACGGAATAATTTACTAAAACAAGTTTAGCCCCTGTCTTATTCAGACGGGGCTTTTTATTTCAAAAATTATTGTACTTTCGTATTGCACCCCCGGCTACTATTCAAGCAAATGTCCCGTTTAATTGATCTTTTAAATGAAAAGCGAAAAGGCTAAAATATTAAAATTAAAAGCTGAGATCGAAAGCTTAAAGAGCGAAAACAAAAAGCTTAAGAAAGTTTCAGTAACTAAAGATACCAAACCAAAAGTAAAGGCACCCGATGCCTTTGCTCCCTTTTTTAAAAATGCTGAAGAAACAGTTGGCGAATATTTTAAAGCTTTAAAATTCACGCCTTCAAAAGGAACCATAGAAATAAATGAAGAACGTTATGTTTTAGTTCGGGCATCAGCTTTATCGTACGACTTTTTGAATTCATTTAAAAAATTGTATGCCAACAGAGGAGAAGATGAAGCAATCAACATTGCAAAGAATATTTTATTTGATATTGCCCACGTAATTGGCTTAGAGGACGCACGTAACTTTCATAAAAAAATGAAGTTGAAAGATCCGATAAGTAAATTATCAGCCGGACCAATTCACTTTGCGTATTCAGGATGGGCATTTGTGGATATTTTAGCGGAGAGTAAACCGAGTCCGGATGAAAATTATTATTTAAAATATAATCATCCTTTTTCCTTTGAAGCGGATAGCTGGTTAAGAGCGGGAAAAAAATCAAAAGTTCCTGTTTGTATCATGAACTCCGGTTACTCAAGCGGATGGTGTGAAGAAAGCTTTGGTATTCCATTAACAGCAGTGGAAATTACTTGTCGTGCAAAAGGGGATAAACATTGTACCTTTATTATGGCGCCGCCAAATAAGATCGATAAATACTTAAATCTCGATAAGAAAAAACAAGCTGATCTTTCCGTTACTATTCCAGCCTTTCTTGAACGAAAAACTATTGAAGAAAAAATTAAAGCTTCTTTAAACGAGAAAGAAGTTTTAGTTAAAGAAGTTCATCACCGCGTAAAAAATAATTTACAGATCGTATCTAGTCTTTTAAGTTTGCAAGCTGAAAGTATCATCGATAAACAAGCAAAAGATAAATATTTAGAAAGTATCGGTCGGATCAAATCAATGGCCATCATACATGAACAATTGTACCGACAAAAAGATCTTTCAAAAATAGATGCTGAAGAATATTTTACTGAATTAGTAAGATTTATTTCTAAAACGTATAACGTAAATAAAAATGTTAAAGTTAATTTACGGATCAAAGTGCGCGAAAAATTCATTGACATTGATAGAGCCATTCCTTGCGGTATTATCATTAATGAATTATTATCGAACGCCTTTAAATATGCTTTTCCGGATGACAGATCGGGAGAAGTTAAAGTGGAACTGCGATCGGTAGTAAATCCAAACTATAAATGCCGTTTGATCGTTTCTGATAACGGAATTGGCATTAAGGGAAAGATCAATTTTAATAATCCCAACACATTGGGTTTACAACTTATTAATTCATTGACTGATCAGTTAGATGGAAAAATGGAAGTGAAGAAAGAAAAGGGAACTAATTTTACTTTTTTCTTTTAGCCGAGTAAACTTTCCACGGGAGTACAAACACCATTTTCACAAACGTAACATTTAAGACGGTCGTTAAAAATATAAGGTTTGTAAATAGATTTATTCAAAAGCATTCTTAAACATTCCTGCACGCCTTCAATAATACTTGGGTGCGGATGCATCATCTCGGCCAATTCGCGGATACCTTGATTGGTGTGAATTAAATAAGCCACACCCTGAATAGCACTGCTGGCATGTTCACCAACAACACGCATTCCTAAAATACGCATGCCGTTATCATTCGTAACAATGATCTTAAAGAATCCCTGCGTTTTTCGCATCGCAATTGCACGGGCATTAATACTATAATCGAGTTTCACAACTTTATGAGGAATATTTTTTGCGACTAATTCCTGTTCATTCATTCCCACTGAAGCAACTTCCGGATTTAAGAACATGATAGTGGAAATATTTTTATACGTTAAGGGTTTTACAGTTCCGCCAAACATTCTTACTACTGCATGACGCGCTTCGCGTTCACCAACATTTACCAATGCCATTTCAGTAGTTACATCACCGGCTACATATATATTACTTATATTAGTTTGAGTATCGTCATCCCAAATACTTCCGCGGTCATTTAATTTAACACCGGCATTTTCAAGCCCCATGTTTTCAGTGTTAGCAATTCTTCCAATAGAAACCAATGCTTTCTCAACACGGATAATTTCGTTTCTTCCATCTTTATAACTTAATTCATACTCAACGCAACTTTCTTTTATGTCCATGCGCTTTAAAGAAGCACCGCTGTGTACAGTTGCGCCGTGAGCTGCTAAATTATCAGTTATCACTTTCGCTACATCTTCATCTTCAAATGGTAAAATACGATCAGCCTTATCAATTAAATAAACTTTTGTTTGTCCGAGATTTGAAAAGATTGTAGCAAATTCACAACCAATAACACCGGCACCTAAAACCACCATACTTTTCGGCAATGACTTAATATTTTTTATTCCGTCACTAGTAATAATTGTTTTTTCGTCGACTGTAATATTATTTGGAATGCGCGGACGACTTCCCGTTGCAATTAAAATATGATCGGCGGTTACTTTTTTTATGCTGCCGTCTTCTTTTGTAATTTGAATGGTATTCTTATCAATAAAAAAAGCTGTACCTTTTTCATAAAAAAATAAACGGTGAACTGTGTTTTGTAATAATTGCGAATGAACCGTCATTTGTGTTTTGCGTTCAAACACAGCTTCATTAACGGTCTTCACCATTTCAGGAAAATCCACTTTGTATTCAGGCATCATTTCACGGATGGAAGAGATCTTCATCGAGTATTCCCATAAAGTTTTAGAAGTTAAAACCCCATCGTAAACTCCTGCGCCGCCAATTTTTTTCTTTTCAATTAATAAAACTCTCTTACCAAAATCAAGAGCACGCATAGCACCAGCATAACCGCTCGGACCGCCTCCAATAACTATAAGATCAAAATGCTCCATTATTATTTGTCAAATATATCGTATAAGAATTAAAAAGCGATAATTATTATAATTATTTGACAATCAATATATTATGAAATTTCAAATTTGCCATAAAATACCTATTTTTGCACCCCTATATATATTAGAATATTATGAACGAATATGTTATTTATTTAATTCCTGTTTTAGGAATAATTGGATTATTAGTAATGGCTGTTAAATCGGCTTGGGTTAGTAGGCAAGATGCCGGTGACGCGAAGATGCAAGAGCTTGCAAGTTATATTGCAGCAGGAGCAATGGCGTTTTTAAAAGCTGAATGGAAAGTGCTAAGTATTTTCGTTGTTTTTGCAGCGGCTCTATTAGCATACTCAGGAACAATACATGAAGTAAACGGACAACACATTCACTCAAGCTGGATAATTTCTATCGCATTTATTATTGGTGCAGTTTTTTCTGCAACCGCAGGTTATATTGGAATGAAAGCTGCTACAAAAGCAAATGTTCGTACAACACAAGCTGCACGTACTAGTTTAAAACAAGCTTTAAAAGTTTCTTTTGCAGGTGGAACTGTAATGGGATTAGGTGTTGCTGGTTTAGCAGTGTTAGGATTAGGTGGTTTATTTATTGCATTCCTTGCTTATTTCAATAACCTTGGAGATGATACAGTAAAAACAGCAATAGAAGTATTAACAGGGTTTTCTTTAGGTGCAGAATCAATTGCATTATTCGCGCGTGTTGGTGGTGGTATTTATACAAAAGCTGCCGATGTTGGCGCTGACTTAGTTGGAAAAGTTGAAGCAGGAATTCCTGAAGATGATGTTCGTAATCCTGCAACTATTGCAGATAACGTTGGAGATAA
>JANYCL010000167.1 GCA_025360355.1 Sphingobacteriaceae bacterium | reverse complement strand
AAAAATTGATACCGGCATTGATCAGCGCACTGTTGTGAGCGGTATTGCACAGTGGTACAAACCCGAAGACATTATTGGGCAGCAGGTAAATATTTTAGTGAACCTTGCGCCACGAAAAATAAAAGGAATTGAAAGTCAGGGCATGATCTTAATGGCTGAAAATGCGCAGGGAGAATTAAGCTTTGTTTTACCAAGTAAACCCAATACCAATAATGGCTCGATCATTAAGTAAGATAGTTTTCTTTTTATTTATTTCCTTTTCGGGATTTTCGCAAACGGGAACTGAAGCTGATAATGTTTTCAGGCCGCAGGAATATAAAGATCAGGATCAGTTTAAACATTTTGCAAAAAGAAGAGAGTTCATTGCTAAATGGCAGATCAGCCAATTAAAAAACGGCGCGCTTGTCGTAAGATTGCACAACAACCAGAAGTTACTCGAAGGCTTAAGGAAAATGGGAAATGCTGATCTGGCAACTCAAAAAGAACATGAGCAAATGGCCATAAATAAAAATATTGTATTGGCATTTACAAAGTATTATTCATTCTCCAAGGTCTATTTTTTTTATAGCAGTAATAGCGACACTTTATTAAGGGGCGCAAGAAGCGGTATTTTTTTAGATACTAATCTGGTGATGATCCCAACAATTGAAATGAAAGAAAGTTTTTATCTGTTAGCGGAAAGTGATGCAGTTTATAATTCGTCGATTGGTTTTGTAAGAGAAGACACCGCAAAATTTATTAAAGAAACAGGGAATGCGGCTAAGGACGCAGCGATAGTAATTAAAAACAAATACGGTCACCAGTTAAAAGATCCCTTTCCTTTTTATACCACGAATAAAAGCACAGTTACCGGTACGCCAATTGTAAATATTTTGATCGGTGGTAAAAATGTTCCTGTGGCATTAGAAAAAAAACAAAGAGTTGAAAGGCATTATGCTTATGTAAACAATCTTAATAAATACTTTAACTCCTTCTATAATTCCAGTAAGAATTTTCAAGTCACCGACCCTGAATTAAAGCCCTTTCTTTATTAGAAATTGCAGGTTTTACCTTTATTTGTTTCTTAAATTTCGTTTTTATACCTTGTAATAGATTTAAATCTAATCATTATGAAAAAACTTTTTACTTTTTTAACTGTTTGTGTTTTAGCTACAGTTTCTCTTGCGCAAAACAATCAGAAATTTTGGACCAGTATTCCTGAACCGAAAATTAATAGATCTGACAGAGATATAATTCCTCAAAAATATTTATCCTTCAGTTTAAATTTAGCTGATCTAAAAAACAAATTATTATCCGCTCCGCTTGATACACAAGTGCCGATCAATGAATCGAATTGTATTATTTATTTACCAATAGCGAACGGACAATTACAAGCTTTCCGCGTGGTGCAGGCGCCAATAATGGAAACTCCATTGGCAAATGCTTTTCCTCAAATAAAAACATTTTCTGTAAAAGGTATTGACGATGTTTACGCAAATGGAAAATTAGATTTTGGTGATTTTGGTTTTCACGGAATGATCCGAAGCATTAATGGGGATGTATTTATAGATCCATACTCACGCAATAATCAAACTAATTATATTGCATATTACACACGTGATTTCAAAAAAGATCCGTCGAAAATGTTACCTGAAATTGGTGTACTTGGAGAAGGTTCAAATAAAATGGGAACAGGAATTCAAACTTTACCACCTGCACCTTGCATGGCTGCAAAACTTCGTACATACCGTTTAGCCGTTGCTTGTACGGGAGAATATGCTGTTGCCGCAACAGGTTCAGCAACTCCAACGCAAGCACAAACACTTGCAAAAATAGTTACCTCAGTTAATCGTGTAGATGGTGTTTATGAAACTGAAGTTGCAGTACGTATGGTTTTAGTTGCAACTGAAACTGCTGTTGTTTTTACAAACGCATCAACTGATCCGTTCACAGGAAATAATAACGCAAGCACTTTAATTGGCGAAAGTCAAACAGTTTGTAACGCAAATATTGGAAGTGCTAATTACGATATCGGTCATACTTTCAGCACCGGCGGCGGCGGATTAGCACAATTAGGTTGTGTATGCAGTTCAAGCAAAGCACAAGGTATTACAGGAAGTCCTTCTCCGGTTGGAGATCCTTACGATATTGATTATGTAGCTCACGAAATGGGACATCAGTTTGGCGGTGATCATTCATTTAATTCCATTATAAGTAATTGTGGTGGTGGAAATCGCAATGGCCCAACCTCAATGGAACCCGGAAGTGGAATTACAATTATGGCGTATGCTGGAATTTGTGGAACTGATGATCTTGCTCCTCATAGCATAGCTTATTTTCATGCCGTGAATTATGATGAAATTGTAAACTTTACCAATACAGGCGGCGGAAATTCTTGCGCAGTTACAACAACAACAGGAAATAATCCTCCTGTAGTAACAGGTTCAATTGCATATACAGTTCCAAAATCAACTCCGTTTACATTAACAGGTTCCGCGACTGATCCTGATGGTGATCCATTAACGTACTCGTGGGAAGAGGATGATGCAGGCACGACAGGAGCACCATGGAACTCAGGTAGCAAACCTTATTTCATGTCGTACACACCTACTCCAACTCCATCACGTATGTTTCCAAAACTTAGTGTTGTATTAACGGGAACTTTAACAACAACTAAAGGTGAATACGCTCCTGCAACTGCACAAACATTAAATTTCCGTTTAACAGCGCGCGATAATAAAATGGGCGGCGGCGGAGTTTGTTATGCAAATTCACAAGTAATTATTTCAAGTGCCGGTCCGTTTACTATTACATATCCAAACATAACCGGAATTACCTGGGCAGGAGGTTCCTCGCAAACCATTACATGGAATGTAAATGGAACGGATATTTCTCCCGTGTCGTGTGCGAATGTTGATGTATTAATTTCTTACGATAGCGGAAATACATTTACAATGTTAATGGCCGGCGTTCCTAATAACGGATCTCTATTAATAACAGTTCCAACCGTTACGGCTACTATTGCTACTTGCAGAATTAAGGTAAGTTGTCCGACCAATATTTTCTTCGATATAAACGATAAAGATTTTACCATTACGTTAGCAACAGGCATTAGTGAAGTTTCTCACAATAATGCATTAGGTTTATCGGTTGCGCCAAATCCGTTTAACGAAACATTTATTGTAAGTGCCCGTAACATTGAAGGAGACGCTTTGATCAGCATTACTGATGTTTTAGGAAAGATCATTAAACAGGAAAATATTTCCGGCACTACGCTTAGTAAAGAATTTAATTTAAGTAATTTCGAAAGCGGAATTTATTTTGTGACCCTTAAAACAAAAGATCATCAGTCGGTAGCGAGAATCATTAAGCAATAATCCTTCCGTCATTTAATTAAAACCCTTCCTCTTATAGCGGAGGGGTTTTTTTATGGCCGAATTTTATCTTACTGCGAAAAATAAAATTATAGTTCTGAAATATATTTTAAAAAAAGATCCAGTGCTTTTTTCTTATCCGCATCCAGATCATAATTTATTTTTTTAGTGAGATAATCTAAAGGATCCAAATTGTTTGGTTGTTTGATGTTTGCTGTTTGATTGTTTGATTGCTGAATGGCTGTTTTGGTATTTTCAATTCCAAATTTTAATGCAGAATTAAATTCTAAAATAAATTCGCTGTTAATTTCAGAAGTCGTAACCCACGCGGCAAAAACAAAAGGCAGGCCGGTAAAATTTTTCCATTCTTCAGCTAAATCAATTTCGTGTTTAAATGTTCCGTTCAGCGAAAAAGTTCTGTCGCCAATAACAACTGCCGCGTTTGTACCATTTATGTTTTGCTCATACCCGGGTTTAGCATCTTTAAATTCGAAATTTTTCTTCCAATAGAATTTATTTAATACTTTGGTAAGTTTAATTGAAGATCTGGATTGATAATCGAGTGTTATAGACCTTATTTCATCTAAAGGAACTTCGCTGTATAATTTTACGCTATCCACTTTTCCGTTCGCACCAATACAATAATTAGTGATGATCTTGTAATTATCTAATTCCGCTAACAAAGCAACAGGTACTAAACCAATTTCAACTTGCTTAAATTTTAATTTTTGTGCGCAGATGCTGGGAATGTCTTCTTGCAGATCAATTTTATTTATTATAGCAGAATTCTTTAACCCGTATCGGAATGGCAAAGTGTTAAAGTAATTTACGATAGATATTTTTATTTTATCGGACAAGGACCTACGGAAAGTTTCTTTAATCGGTGATATCTATTTTTTTGAAGAACATACCTTCGCCTTTCATCACAATTAAAACAGCGGTCTTTGCTTCTTTAACCAGATCCATAGGCATATAAAATTTTACTTCATCATTCTCCATTAATTTTTTCTGAAATATTATTTCTCTTCCGCCACGTTCAAGATCCTGAAAAGTTATGCGCAGTATTTCCCCGTATTTTGATTTCCCAATGGCTACAAATTCTTTATCCAATAATTCCCCACGTGTACATTTTATTCCTTCATCACTTGCCAATTGAGTTTGATGTGAACCTACAACAGCACTTGTTGTGTCAGCTTTTTTTATTGTGTCCTTCGCAATTCCGGAATTTTGGGCAAAAGAAATATGTCCTAGCAGGCTAAATGCCATAAATAAGATCATTCCTATGTGCCGACCAAATTTCATTTTATCAGTTAATTTTCCCTTTTAAAAAGGTTATCAAATTTAGCATCATTGTCGAAATATCAGCCATTTGTTTGTAAAAAGTTATTTATTGGGCATTTTGCTGCCTTCTTAGCCTTGAGTTAAAGCATTATTTCGTTAATTTTGCCTCTCAAATGTCTGACTCTAAATATAATCTCCGCGGTGTTTCAGCTTCTAAAGAAGACGTTCATAAAGCCATTTCTAAATTAGATAAAGGGCTTTTTCCTAAGGCTTTTTGTAAGGTGGTGCCTGATTTTTTAAGTAACAGCGATGAGCATTGCGTTATCATGCACGCTGATGGAGCTGGCACAAAATCATCCTTGGCTTATGCATATTGGAAAGAAACCGGTGACTTAAGTGTTTGGAAAGGCATTGCCCAAGATGCGGTGATCATGAATGTAGATGATCTGATCTGTTCAGGAGCTGTAGATAATATTTTATTGTCATCAACTATTGGCCGCAATAAAAATTTAATTCCCGGTGAAGTTATTTCCGCACTGATAAATGGGACTGAAGAAGTTTTAGAAATGTTACGCAGCAATGGAATCTCTATTCATTCAACAGGCGGCGAGACCGCTGATGTTGGTGATCTTGTAAGAACGCTTATTGTTGACAGCACAGTTGTTTGTCGTTTAAAACGCAGCGAAATAATTTCGAATGATAATATAAAAGCGGGAAATGTAATTGTTGGTTTGTCTTCTTACGGGAAAAGCAAATACGAAACAGAATACAACGGCGGCATGGGCAGCAATGGTTTAACAAGCGCACGCCACGATGTATTCGGAAAACATGTTGCGGAAAAATATCCCGAAACATACGATAACAAATTACCAAAAGAAGTTGTTTACACAGGAAATTTGAAACTTACTGATAAGATTGAAGTTTCATATTCAGATGCAAAACAAAAAACTATCACTGAAAAAATTGATGCTGCTAAATTAGTTTTGTCACCAACACGTACTTATGCGCCGGTGATAAAAAATATTTTAAAAGAATTATCAGGACAAATAAACGGAATCGTTCATTGCAGCGGCGGTGCACAAACTAAAGTGCTGCATTTTTTAAATGATGGTCTGCATGTTGTGAAAGATAATTTATTTGATGTTCCTCCCCTCTTCAAAACCATACACGAGCAAAGTAAGACTGATTACCAGGAAATGTACAAGGTGTTTAATATGGGTCACCGCATGGAAATTTATTTACCCGAAAATTTAGCAGAGCAAGTTATCGCAATTTCCAAATCATTTAACATCGATGCTAAAATTATTGGCAGGGTTGAAAAAGGTTCCGGAAAAAAAGTTACTGTGAAGTCTGAGTTTGGGGTATTTGAGTATTGATTTTTCCTATGGTGGCTTCGACAAGCTCAGCCACCGCGTTTTCAAAATGAAAATATATTATAGAATACTGGTGCCTGAGCTTGTCGAAGGCACTTCCAAAATCACTTAAGTAGCACACACTTCAGCATCTTATCTTCCGCAACTAAAAGATATTTTTTTCCGTCCTTAAAAAGATCATAAACCATCGGCGGTCCGGTTCCTTTTATTTTTTTAGTAATTGTTTTTGTCGCGGAAGGCACAAGGTGAACTTCTCCGCCAATTGTGCTCAACACAAAATAAGCGCCATCGGTATCATAAAAATAATTTACTGTTTTATAAGTGTAATCTACATTTTCATAAGAAAATAATTCGTTGCCTGCAAAATCATAACATTTCAATTTAGACTTTTCCAAGATCATGATGTCCGTTTTTTTGTCATCATCTATCTTATCGAAACTATAAACTGCTTCCTCGAATTCTTCTTGCAATTTTACGGCCGTTTTTTTATCGGCTAAACTCACACTTTCCAATAAACTATTCTTATCATCAAGATAAGTTATTTTTGAGTTTTGTATGTTATTGCCTGCATCT
>JANYCL010000164.1 GCA_025360355.1 Sphingobacteriaceae bacterium | reverse complement strand
ATAATAAAAAAACAGAGCGAGTATTAATGTGCTAATGAATGGCGCATCGGTCATAAAAGAATTAGAAAGATTTAAATAGAGCGGATTGAACAGAAATAATAAAGTGACTGAAAAAGAATGAAATGAATTATTTAAAAAATTACTTCTTAAAAATAGAAAAGCAAAAGCAATGCCTGTAAATGATAGAAATAATGTTGAGAATCTTAAAATTGTAAATGAAAAACCAAATAGGGATGTGAAAAAATTTCCAAATATAATATGCATTAATAGAGATGCGCGGCCCCAACAATCTGCATCCGGAATTCCTTTCTCATGAAACAGCAGTGTTGCTTTTGCATAAACCCAATCGTCGTTTAATGGAAAATTTCCAAGAGGGTTAATAATAATTTCGGCTAATAAAAAAGTGCAGAAAAGAAGAAGTAGGTACTTCCAATTTTGTTTTATGGAAGCTAAATGAAACATGAATTAAAAAATTGATCTTTAAAAATGAATTACCTTTCTTTTCTGATATTGGTATGTTGAAGAGGATTTTCGTAGATCTTACCGTATAATTTACGATTTTTGAAAATATCGATCGCCATATAAACAGCCTTTTTAAAAGAATCGGAATTAGCAATATTTTTACCGGCAATATCAAAACCTGTTCCATGGTCAGGACTAGTTCTCACAAAATTTAAACCCGCTGTAAAATTTACGCCATTATTAAATGAAATTGTTTTAAAAGGAACAAGTCCCTGATCGTGATACATTGCTAAAACCCCATCGAACTCTTTATACGTGGCGTTTCCAAAAAAACCATCAGCACTGTACGGGCCGTAAACTAATTTATTTTCGTTAAAGGCTTTTTCAACTGCAGGTAAAATAATGTTTTTGTCTTCATCACCAATTACACCATTATCACCTGCATGCGGATTCAAGCCTAGCACAGCAATTTTTGGTTTACGGATCCCAAAATCTTCAATTAAAGATCTGTGAAGCTGTTCAATTTTTTTTGTGATCTGCTCAGGAGAGATTTTTTCTGACACATCTTTTAACGCAACATGTCCTGTTACAACTGCAACTCTCAATTCATCAGAACACAATAACATCAAAGGTTCTCCGCCTAATTTATCAGCTAAATATTCGGTATGACCAGGATAATTAAAATTTGGTCCTTGAATGTTGTGTTTGTTGATCGGAGCTGTAACTAAAGCATCAACATGTTTAAGGAATAAAGATTCGGTAGCTTTTTCTAAAGAGAGTAGGGCGTATTTGCCACCATTCTCAGTTGGTTTTCTTATTTCAAAATCTACTTCCTCTTCGTAACAATTAAAAAGATTTACTTTTTTAGTATTGATCTGATTAAAATCGCGGATGGGATGAAAACTTAATTCTTCAAGATTTAAAGCTTTACGGTAATACGAAATTGTTTTTTGTGAACTGAATAAAACAGGTGTACAAATTTCGCAAATGGAAGGATCTGTTAAAGTTTTGAGAATGACCTCTAAGCCAACACCATTGATATCACCTTGCGAAATACCTATTTTAATTTTTTCGTCCGACATAAGGGTGTAAAAGTACGAAAATTAGCCACTAATTTCACGAATTAACGCTAATGATTTGTGAAAATTAGTGTAATTCGTGGCTAATCTTTCATCCAGCCAATTAAGGAAACTACCTCTTCAGCATCAACATTTTCCCAGGCTTGTTTACTCTGATTAAAAACAGAAAGACCTTGCTGATAAGATTCCGTACCAACAACTAGCTCTTTTACAATAGCGGCTATGTTTTGTTCCGTTTTTAAATTCTTTAATTGAAAATGTTGTTTGCAAACTTCTTTGCCATTATATTTAATGATGTGGCCGTAAGGATTGTCTTTACATTCAGCCGAAAATCCGTTCTCAGGGTTTGTGTAAGCTAATTCAGTAACAGAATTTTTTTCCGCATCGATCATAAATTTTTTATCGCCAAAATTATATTGAGCTTGTGTTTTGCTGATCTTAACAAAAACACCCGGATCATTTTGTTGTTTGATGGTTGCTTTCCCAATAGGTGCTGAAGCTTTTGAATCAATACTCACTTTCATAAAAGTTATTTCAGTATTGTCTTTATTGAAATAAGGATAAACAAAAGTGTTTTTATCTAACCACCAAACAGCAACATCCGGTTTTTTAAAATCAGTTGTGGTTTGTCCGAATCCTGCATCAGCACTTAAAACAACTTTTGGTTTACTTTCTGGATAAAAATTTAATTTGTACGGCTGTGCAGAGCGGTCGAATTCGATGTCTTGTCCAACAACCGCTTTAAAAAGCAAAGCTTTGACTTCAGTATAAGTTTTAGTTGTGAAATTATACACCGAATAGAATTTTCCTTTAAACGCATCGTTTGTATAATAGATCGCACTGTCATTACTGCAACGAACCAAATTTGCTTTCTGATCGAATAAAATTTTCTTTTCTTTCAGATCAATTATATTTCCAATTCCTGTAATTAAATAACGGTTCTTGTAAAGAATGTTTTGTCCGAGATCGGTGCGGATATAATCTTTTTCTTTTTTACCATCCATCACTCTTCCTTTAAAAGAAATTAATTCTTCGCGACTTTGGTAATGACCATTTAAAAAATGGTAGCTGTAAACTAATTGTTTGAATTCACCTTTGCTTGCCGGATCATAGTGAACAACGATAAGAGAGTAAGTAACGTTTTGAGAAAAAGAAAACTTATTACAAAAAAATGTAAGTACAAATAAAACAAAAAGTGCTTTTGATCTCATATCAGGAGTCCTGTTTATTTATTAGCAAAAAAATCAAATAATAATCTTACACCAACACCGGTTCCGCCTTTTCCGCGGTAGCTGTCCTTACCGGTAATAAAAGCAGGACCTGCAATATCTAAATGTATATAAGGGTAATTAGTAAATTTTTCTAAAAATTTTCCGGCTGTTATCGCTCCGCCATATGGACCACCAATATTTTTCATATCAGCAATATCCGATTTCATTAATTCATAATAATCGTCCCAGAAAGGAAACTCTGCTATACGTTCGTGTGTTCTACCGCCACTCGTTTGCAATTTAGCTTTATGTCTATCAGGAGCATTTCCCATAGCAACAATTCCATATTGTCCGATCGCAGCAGCTGCGGCTCCGGTTAAGGTTGCAAGATCAATTGTTAATTCGGGATTATATTTTTTTGCGTAGTGCAAAGCATCTGCTAAGATCATTCTTCCTTCAGCATCTGAATTCAGCATCTCAACAGTGCTGCCATCCATCATTGTAATAATATCTCCGGGTGCGAATGCATTAAAGCCGGGACGGTTATCAGTTGCAGGAACTAATCCAATTACATGAACCGGTAATTTTGCTTTTGCTATTGCGTACATAGTACAACCAACCGCAGCGCCGCCGGCCATATCACATTTCATAAGATCCATGCTATTTGGAGTTGGCTTTAAACTTAATCCGCCTGTATCATAAACAACACCTTTACCAACTAACACATATGGTCGTTTATTGCGTGCATTTTTCGGGTTGTATTCCATAATGGAAAAAGTGGGTTCATCAACACTTCCTGCATTAACGGAAAGTAATCCTCCCATTTTATTCTGTTGAATTTTCGCTTTATTCCATACTTCAACTTTAAATCCTGCTTTTTTCCCCATTTCTTTAAATGCATTAGAAAGATCAGTAGCATTTAAAATATTTACAGGCTCATTTACAAGGTCGCGGGCTTTGCAAGTCGCATCAATAACAATGTTCAGATTTTCGAGATGGTCTTCGCGCATCCTTCCATCAATAACATAAATATTTTCAAGAGTGTTCGCATTTTTTTTAGCACTTGGTTTATGTTTAATGAACTGATAATTGGAAAGTGCTAAACCTTCTGCTAAAGCCCAACTGAAAGAGCCTTTAAGGGCATCGTTGATAATTGTAATAGTTTTTCCTTTATGTGCATTTACAGCATCTGTGATAGTACAGCCACTTTTACGCAAACTTTCTAATGCTGGGTAACCGTCTTTTTTTGGGTCGGCGATAATTACAAAAACCAACTGACCAAGGTGATTAACAGAAACGAATTTCTTCTCAGGGTCTTCAAATTGTTTCCCGATATATTCTGCTAAATCGTTAGTGAAGTTATAGTTAGGTTTGTTTTTCCATTTTTCGGTGATGATGGCAAGATTTGAGCCTTTAGGAACCGAGTTTGTTTTTTTAATAGTTGTCATAGCTAATTGGGATGCACGAATATTACAATTTTCAATTAATTAACCTAATAATTGAGGCTTAAATTGTAATTTTGTATTAATGAACATAGAGCTATTATTAAAAAGGGCCATAAACCTTGAGTTTTTAACTATCGAAGAGGGTGTTTTTCTATTCGAAAATGCCCCTACAGCTGAGCTTATGTTCACGGCTAATGAGATCCGTAATGTCAAAAAAAATAATTCGAAAAAAGTTACCTGGATCATCGACCGTAATTTAAACACGACTAACGTTTGCTTAGCAAATTGTAAGTTTTGTAATTTTTATAGAATACCCGGACATAAAGACGCTTACATTACCGATATAGAAACCTACAAAGTAAAAATTGAAGAAACCATTAAATACGGCGGTGATCAATTGTTATTGCAAGGCGG
>JANYCL010000161.1 GCA_025360355.1 Sphingobacteriaceae bacterium | reverse complement strand
TTTCAGCTTGTACTTGAGTACAGTATTTTCCTCCTCGAAAGTCTGCTATAAAAGTAAATGTGAATAGTTTGTTTTTAGCCATAGTGTCTTTCCAAATTTTGTCCGCAGTAATTGGTGCTAACTAGCTTATGGGGGTGATTTTTTGGCTCCCATCCTTCCATTTTGGCAAGATGGGGGTGATTTTATCTCTCCTATTACATTACCAAATTTACTCATTTTTCCTCTTTCTTACAATACACATCCGATCTCTCGAGAGGGTATTTTTTATCAAGATCGATATTATTAAAACTCTCTTTGTTTCCCCAGTTAAATAATTTTTCGAAAAAGGGGAGGAGCTTGTTGTTTTTTATTTGTTCCAGAAAATAAACTTCATGTTCTTTTTCTTTTATGCCCATGTCGTACAAAATTTGGTCGTGCTTTGTTATTCCCATTTCATTGAACCAAATTTTCATTCTAAAATATTCACACACGTTGCCGCTTTCTAATCTTCCCGCAAAATAATAAGGCATGAACCAGCCGATCACATAACAACTATACCAAATTATTTTCCCCACAACATAAAATCTGAATTCATACCATTTGGAAATCGGAATATCATATTCGTTCATTATTTCCAAAACTTCCTTGCGGTGATTCCATTCATCATCTTCAATTTGTTTAATAGCAATTTTAGCGACTTTATCTTTTACTGAACCCGCATGACCGATATAAGCAAATGCAGCAGCTCGCTCGGCGGAGTAGGCTTGTTTTAAAAGATCAGCTAATTGCGGATGATTCAATTTCATGAGATGTTCTTTAACCTGTTAAATGTTTTTGTAATGTATGCCTCCGAAGGTAAATGCGCTTTCTGGATCCGTTTAGCATAGTTAATGCTGTCTATGATCTCTTTCCTGCTTTCTTCTACTTCCAATTTCTGCTTATTAATCAATACATTATCTTTTTGTTTCTGTCTGTAACCTTTGAAAATAAATAAGGCGAGGATGATCATCAATCCAGATCCAACAATAAAATAATTCCGTTCTTTTTCCCTTTGTTTTAATTCTTCTTTTGTAATAATATCTTTTTTATCCTGCGCATTTTTTAATTCCCTTGCTTTTGTTTCATAGTCGTATTGCATTTGTTTTTTGATCGCGGCCTTTTGTGTTTCTTCATTTTTGATACTATCTTTCATTTTAACTTCGAGCATGTACATTTCAATAGCTTCTTTGAACTTGTTTTGTTTTTGGAAGATCCGCTTTAATGTATTAGCTGAATTCTTTATATCCAGCGGAAATTCCACTTCTCTGGCTAATGCCATTCCTTTTTGAGCCGACAAAAGCGCTTCTGTTAGATTTCCTTTTTTAATAAATAAATTAGCAATACAGTTTAAACCAAATGCCATTCCGCTTTTATCACCGGTTTCTTCATAGATATTCAAACTCTTTTGGTAACATTCTACGGCTTTATGGTAGTCGCCTTGGTTGCCGTAAATAAGCCCAATGTTGCTAAGAGAATACGATATTCCTTCTTTATTTCCGATATCTTCATTGATCTTTAAACCTCTCTGATAATATTCCATTGCTTTTGAAATATTCCCCTGTTCCTCAAAAATAACGCCAATATTATTTAAGGAATTAGATATTCCTTCTTTATCTCCGATCTCTTCTTTGATCTTTAAACTCTTATTCCAATACTCCAATGCTTTTGGGATGTCACCTTGTTCTTTATAAATTCCCCCAATGTTATTTAGCAATAATGCTATTCCGCTTTTATCACCGGCCTCTTCCTGGATCTGTAAACTTTTGTGATAATATTCTAATGCCTTTGGTATGTTACCTTCGTTGTTATAAAGATATCCAATGTTGTTAAGCGCTGCTGTTTCAATTAATGCGTAATTCAACTTTTTCGAATCCCGGTAAAGACTATCCCAAAAGCCAATTCTAAAATTAGAAGTTGCTTCTCCGATAGATGTCCTTAAAATTAATTTAGTAGTATCATGTTTTGCGTATTTAAGGGCAAGTTTTAAGGAGTCGATAGTTCGGTTAAGCTCAGCACTAGAATCCTGTCCGATTGTAAACAGAGGAAAAATTAAAAATATGAAAATAAATCTTTTCATCCTTTATTTTGCAAGCGGTTTAAATTCTTTTCTATGTAATTATTAGAAGGCATTTGTGCTTTCTGAATTCTTTTGGCGTAATGAATGCTATCGATGATCTCTTTACGGCTTTCTTCAACTTCGAGCTTTTGTTTTGTGATGATAAGATTAGCTCCTTGTTTCTGTCTGTAGCTCCTGAAAATAAATAAAGCGAGCATTATCACTAAACCAAAACCAATGATGAAATAGTTGCGTTGTTTTTCTTTTTGTTTTAACTCTTCCTTTGCAAGAATGTCTTTTTTGTCCTGTTCATTCTTCAATTCGCGCGCTTTTATTTCATAATCGTATTGCATTTGTTTTCTGAGAGCAGATTTTTGTGTTTCTTCATTGTTAATACTGTCTTTCATATTAACTTCGAGATCATACATTCCAAAAGCTTCTTTGTATTTTTTTTGATGCATGTAAACCGACACCAACATAGTTGCAGATCTTTGTATGGCGGCAGGATAACCTAATTCTTTTGATATTTGCATTCCTTTTATTGCAACTGTTAATGCTTCATCTAACTTTTTAGTTTTGATCAAAACGCTGGCAATGTTGGCAAGCGAATTGGAAATACCGTAATTATCGCCTATCTCTTCCTGAAGTTTTACGCTGTTTTGAAAATGATCTAAAGCTTTATTGAAATCTTTTTGTTCAGAATAAACCATGCCCATATTATTTAGTGTCATTGCTAATCCTTCTTTATATCCGATCTCTTCCTGGATCTTTAAACTCTTATTAAAATTATCTAATGCTTTTGAAATATTCTTTTCGTCCTGATAAATAACTCCTGAATTCATGAGCGCTTCAGCAATTCCTTGTTTGTCGTTTATAGCTTCTGAGATCTTTAAACTTCTGTCAAAATAATTGAGCGCGTTTACAAAATCGCCTTGTTCTTTATATACGCCGGCAATATTATTCAATGTATTTGCGGCTTCTTTTTTGTAGCCTAATTCTTCAAGGATCTTTAACCCTTTATGAAAATTTTCTAACGAAGCGGGGATGTCGCCTTTATAATCACAATAAACACCAACATTATTCAATGCAAAGGCTAGATGCTTTAAATAGAATTTTTTTGGTAATGAATTAGCAGCAAGTTTTTTTTCCGCTAATTTTTTTAATTGCTCATTAAATGCCGGCCACTCTTCATCGCTGGCAGTTTCAGCGAGGGTAAAGAGAATATTACAACGGGCTGTATCGTGTTTCGCATTCTTAAGGGCGAGTTTAAGAGAGTCAATGTTCTGTCCAAACAAAAAACAGGGAAAAAGAAATAATATTAGTAAGGATCTTTTCAAAATAGTATTAATGATATCTAACAGTATAAAAATAAGAAAAAAAGGTAGAACTACCCTAAAAAATTGAAAGGTAGAATTACCTAAAATTCGTTCCCATGGTGATTGTATCAAAATTGTGACCTAACTTGATATTTAAATATTTATGTTGCCCAACCACCTGTAGAATTTATTAGTAACAATTAAAACTAAAAAAAATGAAAGCAATTAAAGTAAGAAGATCAGTATTAGTAATGCTATTAGTTTCAATTCAACTTTGTGTTTTTTCGCAATCTTCTGAACAACTTCAGGATGCGCCATCAAATGCTACCAATTATCTTGAGTTAAACTGCAAACTGCAAAAGGGTGATACGAAAACCTCCAACGAATATACGATAAGTCTTGTTCTTGAGAATAGAGAAATGGAGTCTATTACTGTTAAAGAGGGAAAGTCTTTTAAATTTTTATTGAAAGAAAATAGCTGGTATGCGATAAAAATAAAAAATGATGAAAGCATTGAAAAAGTGATCAGTATCAACACTTGGATCCCGATGGGAAATAGATATAGTTTGAGTCACTATGATCTATCCTTCGAAATTGGTCCGCCAATAAGCTTGATAGAAGCAAAAATATTTGATTCGGATCTTATTGATTTTCCGGTAGCGGTTATTTATTACGACCCCCAAAAAGAAAATTTTAATTTAGATGAGAAATATTTTTACAATATCAGAGAGGCTTTGGTCGCTTCAATGATTGACAAGTAATTTTTACTGTATTTACGCTCTAATGCCGATCACAAGGATGTCGTCTACCTGTTCTAAATTTCCTTTCCATTCTGTAAAGATCTTACTTAGAATTTCTTCCTGTTCGCTCATTTTCTTTTGAGAAATAGAAAGTAATAGTTCTTTTAAATTTTTTATCCGGAATTTTTTTCCTTTTGCACCACCAAACTGATCCGCAAATCCGTCAGTAAAAATATAAAAGCAATCCCCGGATGAAAGATCCAGAACATGATTAGTGAATGTTTTTTCTATATCATCCGTTCCGCCAATTGAAAAATGATCAGGGTCAATAGTGCTTAAGGTATTTTTTTGTTTATTAATTATTATTAATGGCCTGTTAGCTCCTGCAAACTCTATCTTTTTATTTTCCTTATCAAAAGTGCAAATTGCAATATCCATACCATCTTTCGCACTTGTATCTTTATTATTTTGTTTTAATGCGGAATGAATATTGATCTGAAGCTGATTTAAAATTTCTGCCGGTTTGGTAATATTATTTTGCAGCACGATATTATTGAGTTGACCAATTCCCACCATACTCATAAATGCGCCGGGTACACCATGACCTGTACAATCAACTGCTGCTATTATCCGTTTATTATTTTTTTCTGCAAACCAATAAAAATCTCCGCTCACAATATCGCGGGGCTGATACAATACAAAAGCGTCCGGAAAAAGATTGTATTTTACTTCTTTAGCTGGCAGAACAGATTCCTGAATTCTTTTAGCGTAATTAATACTATCCGTCATGCTTTTATTTGATTCGGTAATTATTTCTTTTTGTTTTTGAATTTCTACATTCCTTAGTTCAAGTAAGCGGTTGTCTTTTCTTTTATTATTAAATCCGATGAACAAAGCTACAGCCAATAAAACAATCAGCACAACTACCAAAATAAGTACGTTGCGGAAATTATTCTGTTTTTCAATTATTTGGCTAGACAGCGTTTTTTCTTTTTCGAGGGCATCAATTTTAATTTGCTGCTTGTCTTTTTCATACATCGCCGACATTTGATTTATTTGTCGTGTATTTTCTTCATTGAGCAATGTATCTCTTAACTGATCAAACTTATCTAAGTATTCATAAGCTTTTGCAAAATCTTTTTGTCCGTTATAAGCCAAAGCGAGTAATCTGTAACATTCACTTATGTGAGGTTTAGATCCGGTTTCAATAGCTAAAGCAGTTGCTCTTTTCAGCATTTCAATTGCTTGTGTGAATTGAGATCTGTCAATGTACCAATTACCGATATTAAGTTGATTCGCGATTATAATATCATCGTTACCAACTTTTTCAGCAAGAGGCAAAGATTTCATGTAGTATTCGATGGCTTTTTCATGTTCATTCATCGCGTCATAAATACTTCCAATATTTGATAATGCTGCTGCTACACGCGCTTCATTACCCAGATCCTGTTCTAATAATAAAAAACGGAGAGCGTAGATCAAGGCTTTTTTATGATCACCCATCTCGTCATATATATTACTTAAGTTTCCTATAGCGTTAGCATATCCTTTTTTATTATCCATTATGGAATCCATCTTCATTGCTTTAGCAATATATTCTAAAGCGGTCGGGTAATTTTTCATGTCTTCATAAACCAAAGAAATATTCCCATAATCACTCGCAAGCGCATCTTTATCATCAGCCGTTTCATCAAGTTTAATTGCTGCAAAGAAATTTTCTACGGATTTAGAATAGTCGCCAAGCTGCGCATATATTTGTCCTTTCATGTTCAAACATTGGGCTTTTTCAATAAGATCGCCTTTAGAATCACAAGCCGTTTCCCATTTTTTTAAGAATGGTAAAGCTTCTTTATATTGATTGCTATAGAGCATTCCATGTATAAGTGTTTCGAAACTTTTAAAGATCCCGTTTGTGTAATGAATGCTCTCTGATAATTGTAATGCCTGTTTGGAATAACTAACTGTTTTTTCGGGATCGACAGATCTATAACGGTTAGCAATTTTTATCAAAAGCTTAACGCGATTCGTATCTTGCTTTGCTGTTTTTAAAACGGTCTCAAGCGAATCAAGTTGCTTGGATTGTCCGAGACAAAAATTCTGAGATAAATTCAGAATGATCAAAAACAGGAATAAATTAAACGACCGTTTCATTGATGTAAATATAATTAAAATTGCTTCGGTAGTTAATAGCCTTGTTCACCTTCAAAAAAAAAGCTGCCTTTTTGAGGCAGCTTTTTAATTAAAAACTATGATTTATCTTATGAGGGTTACGTGTCCTTTTATCTCGTGCGACTTACCAAATACATCGGTAACA
>JANYCL010000151.1 GCA_025360355.1 Sphingobacteriaceae bacterium | reverse complement strand
TATTAAATTACGAGTTCGTTACGGAGAAACCGATCAAATGGGTTATGCTTATTATGGTGTTTATGCTCAGTATTACGAGGTAGGAAGGGTGGAAGCTATGAGGGAATTAGGCTTTAGCTATAAGGATGTGGAAAACAGGGGTATACTAATGCCGGTTATTGATTATACAATAAATTATAAAAAACCTGCGTTTTACGATGATGAAATCACGATCGTTACCATGGTGAAGGAAATGCCGCGATCGGCACGCATCGTTTTCGATTATGAATGTTATAACGCACAAAATGAATTATTAAATACCGGAAAAGTGACATTGGTGTTTATTGATAAAGCTAAAAATAAGCCATGTGTTGCACCCGATTGGTTTTTAAATGCCGCCCAAAAGTATTTTAAATAATTGCTCTAAAATCGCTAAATTCGCATCTCTTAATAATATGACCACTGCTACAAAAAAAATTCAAATGGTTGATCTTAAAGGTCAGTATTTGAAAATTAAAACCGAAGTTGATGCAGCTATTGCTTCAGTGATCGATAACACCGCTTTTATTAATGGTCCGGCTGTAAAAGAATTTCAGGCCGACATGGAAAAATATCTGAAAGTAAAACATGTAATTCCTTGTGCAAATGGAACTGATGCTTTGCAAATAGCAATGATGGCTTTAGGTCTAAAGCCCGGTGATGAAGTTATTACTGCTGATTTTACCTATGTAGCAACTGCAGAAGTAATTGGTTTGTTAGGATTGAAACCGGTGTTGGTTGATGTTTATCCTGATACATTCGATATTAATGTTGAGGCAATTGAAAAAGCGATCACACCAAAAACAAAAGCAATTGTTCCTGTACATTTATTCGGTCAGTGCGCCGATATGGAAAGAATAATGGCAGTTGCTAAAAAACATAATTTATTTGTTATTGAAGATGTAGCACAAGCAATTGGTGCTGATTACACATTCAGTGATGGAAAAAAAGTAAAAGCAGGAACCATTGGCACAATTGGATGTACTTCTTTTTTTCCGAGTAAAAATCTAGGTTGTTATGGGGATGGCGGTGCAATGTATACTAACGACGATACATTAGCTGCTAAAATGAAAATGATCTCGCATCACGGACAAAGTGTGCAATATGTACATGATGTTTTAGGTGTGAATTCGAGATTAGATACAATACAAGCTGCAATTCTTAAAATTAAATTACAGCATTTGGATGAGTATGCTGCTGCAAGAAATAAAGTCGCTGATCATTATGATAAGGCGTTCGCCAATCATCCAAAACTAAAAACACCAAAGCGTGTAAAAAATTCAACACATGTTTTTCACCAATATACTTTACAGTTAAATGGTGTTGACAGAACAGCGCTGAGAGAATTTTTAGCATCGAAAAACATTCCGGCTATGATCTATTATCCTATTCCTCTTCATTTGCAAAAAGCATATAAAGATGACAGATATAAAGAAGGAGCTTTTCCGGTAACGGAAAAATTATGTGCAAGTGTTGTTTCATTACCAATGCATACCGAATTAGATGAAGAAACTTTGAAATTTATTGCGGATTCGGTATTGGAATTCTGCAAATAATGAATGTGACAATTCGGCAATTTGACAATTAGACAATGAAAAACAATAATGATAATCCGATTTTGAAATTGACTTTTGAGTTTTCATTAGAGGTTATTGATTATGTTGAGGTCTTACAGGAAAATAAAAAATTTGTTGTTGCGAATCAATTGTTAAAGTCAGCGACTTCTATTGGAGCAAATGTTAGAGAAGCTCAAAATGCAGAAAGTAAAGCAGATTTTATTCATAAAATGAAAATTGCACACAAAGAGGCGGACGAAACACAATATTGGTTGGAGTTATGTAGTGCATCTAAAAATTACCCGGACGCTAAAGAACTAGAGGAAAAAGTATTTGTAATAATAAAGATCCTTTCAAAAATAATTGGATCTTCAAAAAGTAAAACAAAAATTGTCGAATTGTCGAATTAACTAATTATCGAATTAATATTATGAAAATTGCTATTGTAGGTACGGGTTATGTAGGTTTAGTTACCGGAACTTGTTTTTCAGAAGTAGGAGTTGATGTTACTTGTGTTGACATCGACAACAAGAAAATTGATAATTTAAAAAAAGGAATTCTTCCCATTTACGAGCCTGGTCTCGAGGAAATGGTGTTGCGTAGCTCTCAAAAACACCGTTTACATTTTTCAACTTCTTTAAAAGATAGTATTAAAGATGTTGAAGTTGTTTTTATTGCTGTTGGTACTCCACCTGATGAAGATGGCTCAGCAGATCTGAAATATGTGTTAGGTGTTGCTTCTTCTATTGGCGAACACATGACCAATCCATTAGTAGTCGTAACAAAATCTACTGTGCCTGTTACAACTGCCGAAAAAGTTCGTGGTGCTTTACAAAAAGCTCTTGATAAGCGTAAATCGAAAATAGATTTTTATGTAGCATCAAATCCTGAATTTTTAAAAGAAGGTGCAGCCATTGAAGATTTTATGAAACCCGATCGTATTGTAGTTGGAACGGACAGACCTGAGGCGGAAGAAATAATGAGAAAATTATACAAACCATTTTTAATGAACGGACATCCAATTATTTTTATGGATATTCCTTCAGCTGAAATGACAAAATACGCAGCCAATGCAATGCTCGCTACAAAAATAAGTTTCATGAATGATGTCGCTAATTTATGTGAGATCATGGGAGCTGATGTAAATATGGTTCGCAAAGGAATTGGGAGTGATTCCCGTATCGGAACAAAATTTATTTATCCCGGAGTTGGTTATGGAGGGAGTTGTTTTCCGAAAGATGTTAAGGCTTTAATTAAAAGTGCAAAAGAAAAAGGATATGGCATGCGCATCTTAAATGCTGTTGAGGATGTTAACGAATCGCAGAAAGAAGTTTTATTCAATAAAGTAAAAACACACTTTAAAGGTAATTTAAAAGGAAAGAAATTTGCATTGTGGGGTTTATCATTTAAACCAAAAACCGATGATATGCGCGAAGCTCCTTCATTGGTAATTATAGAAAAATTATTGAAAGCAGGCGCATCGGTTGTCGCTTACGACCCTGTTGCAATGCATGAAGCCCAGCGCATTTTAGGCAAAACAATAAAATATACTGAAGAATTAAATGATTCGTTAGATGGAGCTGATGCATTATTGATCATTACTGAATGGCCTGAATTCAGAGTTCCTGATTTTGAGGAATTAGGAAAACGTTTAAAAAGTAAAGTATTGTTCGACGGCAGAAATATTTTTGACCCGGCAGAAATGAAAAAAATGGGCTACACTTATTATTGTATTGGAGTAAAGACTAATTAGTCAATTTGGCAATTCGACAATTTGACAATGAAAAATTAAGGAAAATTTAATATGCAAAAACGAGTTTTAATTACAGGAGCAGCAGGTTTTTTAGGTTCGCATTTATGTGACCGCTTTATTAAAGAAGGAATGCGTGTTGTTGCCATGGATAATTTAATTACCGGAGATCTTAAAAACATTGAACACTTATTCAAACTCGAACAATTTGAATTTTATCATCACGATGTAAGTAAATTCATTCACGTTCCGGGCGAAATTGATTATATCATGCACTTTGCTTCGCCCGCTAGCCCAATTGATTATTTAAAAATTCCTATTCAAACTTTAAAGGTTTCTTCATTAGGAACTCACAATGTTTTGGGATTAGCACGCGTAAAAAAAGCAAGAGTTTTAGTTGCATCTACGAGCGAAGTTTATGGCGATCCACACGTTCATCCGCAACCGGAAGAATATTGGGGACATGTAAATACAGTTGGTCCGCGCGGTTGTTATGATGAAGCAAAACGTTTTATGGAAGCAATTACGATGGCTTATCATAACGTACACAATATTGAAACACGAATTGTAAGAATATTTAATACTTATGGTCCAAGAATGCGTCTGAATGATGGAAGAGTTTTACCTGCATTTATCGGACAAGCATTGCGTGGCGAAGATCTAACTATGTTTGGTGACGGTTCGCAAACTCGTAGTTTTTGTTATGTTGATGATTTAGTTGAAGGAATTTACCGTTTGTTAATGAGCGATTATCATTTACCGGTTAACGTTGGTAACCCAAGCGAAATATCTATAAAAGATTTCGCAGCTGAAATTTTGAAATTAACAGGCTCGACACAAAAATTAATTTCGTTGCCATTGCCAAAAGATGATCCGAAACAACGTCAGCCTGATATTACAAAAGCGAAAGCTATATTAGGATGGGAACCGAAAGTTCAGAGGGCAGAAGGTTTGAAAATTACTTACGAGTATTTTAAATCATTACCACGAGAAGAATTGTCGAAAACAGAACACAGACAATTTTCTAAATAGTGAGAAGGCTCGCGTTTATATTTGTTATAATAATTGCATTTTCTAAAACTAACGCTCAATCGAATTTCAAATACACTATTTCATTACTAGAGGGGAAATGGTATGTTGTTGCTACTAATTTTCCAATGTGGCACAAAGAAAAAAACGTAAATCCTAATTTGAATTATACTAATTTCAGAGAGAATAACGGGAAATTGATCTTTGATGACTGCGTGATGTATTCGAAAAATAAAACTCCAAAAAAAATTAAAGGTAAAGACAAACAAAAAAATTCAAATGAATTGGAATTTGTTTGGAGAGGAAATGGATTATTAAAACTCTTCAGAAGCAAATGGAAAGTGATCGCGAATGACAAAGAAGGACGATGGATCGCGATCTATTCTACAAGAACTTTAGTTAGTCCTGAAGGAGTTGATATAGTTGCGCGCAATAAAAATCTTTCAGAAAGTGAAATAAAAGGGATCATTGCACACCTTGATAAATCATACATTCATAAACCAATTGAATTATTGAAATGAAAAGGGGAGTTGTAATAATATTAAATTTTCTTGTTTATTTAACCGTAGCGCAAAATTTTCCCGGACAAAAAGATTTTATATGGCCTGATAATTTTGTGAACTACAAAAAAGTACCTGATTCATTAAATACTGAGGATGCAGTTGTTTTAAAGGAAGTGGTCGCTTGCGGGAACAATTTTATAAGTAAGCGTATCGCTATTAAGATCCAAACCGGTGATGGCATTGATAAATTTAAAAAAATCCAACTTCCCGAAAATTATGATTTAACTAATTCCCTGAACGAAAATAAATTTGGACGTTTTAAAGGGAGAAAAGATCCTTTTATATATTCTTATAAACCACATTATTTTGCGGCAAGAATTATAAAACCAAATCGTAAAATTATCGACTTGTCAATAAATATTACCTCTGTCAAAGTTTATTGGATAGTAACAGGAGGTGAACGTATATATGATTTTCTTTATAATATCGAATTAGGTGATTTAGAAGTTGGAGACATATTAGAGTACACGTACGAAGCAGACATAGATTGGAGAGGTGGTGTAATCAACTATTATCCAAATGAATCGAATACCAAGCTTGATTACAACTTAACGGTTACCGCAAATAGCACTCCGAAATTTAACACTATAGATTTTATTGACGGACATTATAGACAAACAAATTCCGTAAAAACAAATAGTGTATATTCAAATGGAAGTTTGGTAACAACAAAAGAGGTCCACTTTGACTACCTTAAAGCTATAAGGTATCCGGGTAATATAAGGCCGGGAACTAATTTACCGCACTTTAGCATTAATTATGGTATTTATTATATGCAAACTCCAAAGCCGCAACATAGCCGGTATTCCAATATGGAACTTCCAAAGAAATTTTTTGTTTTGAATCCAAATGTTTGGGTGATCTTTTCTGATTCTTCAAAATACTCTCCGGCTAATAATAATTATAACAATAATTTGAGAAAGTTTTTAGTGAATTTTGATTATAGTTTTACAAGCGACTCGGCAGGCATAAAATACATGACTCGTGTAGCAGACTCCTTAAACACATTGAAATTTGTATCATCTGAAGACATTCATTACAGCGGCAATGCTCAGTACTCAATGGCTTCATCAGAATTATTAAATAAAGGAAAAATCACTGAAGAATTCGTGGTAAAAAATTATTTTGATATTCTGAATTCTAAAAATATATTTTATTATAAGGGAATAGTAATAGATAAACGACAAAGTGAAGTCAGAATGGAATACAGAGGACATATGAATTTGGAAAAGAAAATTTTGATATTGCCTTATGGAAAGTCTTTTAAATATTTTATGCCGAGATATAAAGGAATGGATTATAATGCTGATGAGTTGCCGTTTTATTTGGAAGGCGTTAATTGTGCGCTGATCCCTGCTGAAACCAGGTATATCGGTGGTAGACCTAAAACTGAAAAAGTTCAAATTTTATTTACCAAAACTCCAAAGAGTTTCTATAATGAAAACACAAGAAGCGAATCGGGTGTTTATAAAGTGAAAACAGACTCTTTTTATATTGGCGTAAATAACAAATTAAGACTGGGTGGTCAATTTTCCACTGTACTAAGGCATTATTATAATAATAGTATAATTGATTCGACAATTGGAGAAAATTATTATAAAAAATGTACTGATAAGCCTCATGCTCTTGGTATGAAAATTAAGTTGGTTAATTCGTCTAAGATTTTTCCGTTTAAATGTTCATACAATTCTAATGGAAGAATTGCCTTAGCCAGTAAGAATAGTTTAGATTTAACGAACTGGTTTTCCTTTACCTGGTCAAAGGAAGAGTTAGATAAAAAACCTGATCATGATTATTATGTGGATTTTCAATTTACAGATTCTTACAATTATCTTTTCGAATTTGATAAAGCAGTTGAAGTTTTGAATGCAGATGATTTTTTGAAAAAAACATCTAATGATTATTTTGAAATTAGCAGTAATCTGGTAAAACAGGAGGACACAAAATATCTTTTAAGTGTTATTATAAAAGTTAAGCAGGATATGATCCCGGAAAAGGATGCTATCAAAATAATGGATTTTGTGGCCATGCTGGATGTAATTAATCATTTTAAATTAAATTATAAAACCCTTTGATACGTCACTACAACATAACTGTAAAAGGAAAAGTACATGGTGTCGCATTTCGTTTTTCTGCTCATCATAAAGCAATTAAATTGGGTTTAACCGGACTTGTAAAGAACATGCCAGATAGATCAGTGTTTATCGAAGCAGAAGGAACAGAGGAAGCTATCAATAAGCTGATAGAGTGGTGTTATTACGGTCCGCCAAAAGCCAAAGTTACAGAGGTAGATGCTATAGAAAGCGAAGTGAAAGGCTACAAAACATTTGAGCTAAAACGTATGTAATTATTAAACACCCTCTTGTTTAATAGTTTAATCTTTAGTTTAATTTTTCTTGAGAAGCAGTTGTAATTTTGTTACAATGACTTTCGATTATTTTAACTGGATCATTTTACCGCTGCTTATCTTTATGTCGCGCTTAGCTGATGTTTCATTAGCGACTTTACGTCATATTTTCGTTTCGAAAGGTTATAAAACATTAGTTCCGATACTTGGTTTCTTTGAGGTGTTGATCTGGTTAATTGCGATCCGGCAAATTTTTAATAATGTGGATAGTGTTATTTGTTATGTGGCTTGGGCAGCAGGTTTTAGTGCAGGAACTTATTTAGGAATGTATTTAGAAGAGAAATTAGCTCTCGGCATGCAGATCATCCGCATTATTACAAGCGATGATACCGATAAATTGGTAGAAGCTTTTAAAGAGTGCAAACAAGGCATTACAGTTGTAAACGGACACGGCGCTATTGGTCCGGTTAAGGTAATTTTTACAGTGGTGAAAAGAACAAATAAGAATGAGATCATAAAATTAATTCACATACATGCACCCGATGCTTTTTATTCTGTAGAAGAAATTAAGAGTACTTCGCAAGGTGTTTTCAGGAATGATAAAGGAACTTCAGCAATTAAAAGAATTCTTTCTCTATCTAAATAAAGATATTTGTCCGTTGCGCGCGGTTTTTTTACCGGTGTTCCTTTCAATAGTTTCTATACGGTAAAAATAAATGTCATCAGGACATAAATTCCCTTTAAAACGTCCATCCCATTTGGAATTTACATTATTAGTTGCAAAAACAGTGTTGTCCCAACGGTCTTCAATGGTGAAATTATAATAACTGTATTCGCAATTTAATACGGGAAAAAAATAATCGTTCTTGCCATCTTCATTCGGCGTAAAACTATTAGGAATTAAGATCTCACAATCGCAGGCTTTTAATTTTACTTTAACGCTATCATAACTTACTCCGCAGGTTTTGCTTTCAGTCCGTACCCAATAAACTCCTTCTTTGTAAGGGATAATGCTATTTGCATTTGAACCATTGCTCCATGTTATTTTGCTTCCTGCGGAAGGCTTAATACTTAATACTTTATTATCATCGCTCATGCAAAACGTAACTTCATTTCCAAAACTTGGAGTAGAGGCTTTGTAAAAATTCACAGTTAAAGCTTGAGTAACAGAACAGCCTTTGTTACTTATTTTTACTGAATATTTCCCTGGTGTTTCAATACGTATTCTTGGTGTAGTTTCATCAGTACTCCATAAATAGCTATAGCTTGTGTTCTTTATACCAATGAGCGCAGTGCTGCTGTTACAAATTAATGTGTCGTTAAATTTCAATTTTGGTCTTTCAAAATACTTCACATAGCAGCTGTCGGTATAACTTGTATTATTACTATTCACTCTTAAATAATATTTTCCTTCTTCGCGGGCCGGTAAAATTTTGTAATTGTCTTTAATGGATGTTGGAGTTCTCCAATGGTAAGAAGCGGTTTTTGAAAAAGAGTTGCTTTTTCCTTCGAGAAATGCAGTATCTCCTTTGCAAATACCAACAGTATCAGGAATGAGATTGATCTGCGCTTTTGTTGTAAAAGCTGTCAGGATCAATAAATATGAGAATAATTTTTTCAGTTTATAATTCTAACGTAATTGTAATAATGGTTCCGTGATTTTTTGGATTTAATGTGCTTTTATCTTCCATTTTTACATTTTGTTTTTTATTGTAAAGTTTTGAATTCAATTCCAAAATATTTGAAATGGTTGAAGTGCCTAATGATTTATGACTGCTCTTTGCATGCTCTTTAGCTTTTATCAAACCGATGCCGTCATCCTCAATAGTAATTACCAATTCGTTCTTTTTATTTTTCCTGAAACCAATTTTAAGCGTACCATGTTCGTGTTTTGGTAATATGCCGTGTATGATCGAATTCTCGGCATGCGGCTGAATGATCATGTTTGGAATGGAGATCTCATCCGGATTAATTGAGTCATCAACTTCAATTTTAAAATCGAATTTATTTTTAAAACGTTCTTTTTCCAGATCTAAATAATAATTCAGACGAACAACTTCATCACGTAAAGTGATCTGACTTTGAGAAGCTTTTTCAATGATCATCCGTATCAGTCGCGAAAACTTAGCCAAATATTCGCTCGCCATTAAACTATTATTGGTATTAATATAGTTTTGAATGGAAGTAAGAGAGTTAAATATAAAATGCGGACTCAATAAAGAGTTCATGGCCTGGTGTTTTAATAAATTAATTTGTTGTTCGTCCTGAATCCTCTTCTTCGCTTTCCTTTTAACATTCTTAACCCAGAAATAACTAATTACTATTATCAAAAACAATGCCGAAATACTAGCC
>JANYCL010000109.1 GCA_025360355.1 Sphingobacteriaceae bacterium | reverse complement strand
AATAGGGTTTACCGAAAATCCAAAGCCATTTTCTAACCACACAATTAATTTAGAGAAAGGGGATCTGTTGTATTTGTTTACAGATGGTTTTGCAGATCAGTTTGGCGGACCGAAAGGGAAGAAGTATAAATACAAACAATTAGAAGAGTTAATTTTGAATTCAGCGAATTTAAGTTTAGCGGAACAAAAAATAGTTTTAGAAAACTCTTTTGAAAACTGGAAAGGAGAATTAGAACAAGTTGATGATGTAAGCATTATTGGTGTTCGAATGTAAACAAGCGGAAAAAGCGCTTAACATAATAAAAATTATTCAATTACTTTTATACTTTCTCTATAGGCGCTTCCCATAATTCTATCTTGTTGCCATCGTTATCCATTATATGAACAAATTTTCCATACTCTGAAGCATCAATAGCATCACAAATAGTTACGCCTTCTTTTTTTAGTTCACCAACAAGCCATTCCAGATTTTCGACACGATAGTTGATCATGAATTCTTTTTTAGAGGGATCAAGATATTTTGTGTCTTGTTTGAACGGGCTCCACGCGGTTGAGCCTTTTATATCAGAATTTAATTCGCGCCATTCAAAATTCGCACCGTAATCGGTCACATCAATTCCAAGATGTTTACCATACCATTCTTTTGTTTGTTTTGGATCTGTTGTTTTAAAGAACACGCCGCCAATTCCCGTTACACGTTTCATAATATTTTATTTTGAATTCATTAATTCTTCAATTTCATCAGCTTCCAATGGAATATTTTTCATCAGATCCATTTGTCCTTTTGCGGTGATCAAAACATTATTCTCTAAGCGGATCCCTAAATTCTCCTCTGGAATATAAATTCCCGGCTCAACAGTAAACACCATTCCCGGGCGCATTGGCTCGTTAAAAAAACCAACATCATGAACGTCTAATCCTAAAAAATGCGAAGTGCCGTGCATGAAATATTTTTTGTAAGCAGGCCATGCCGGATTTTGTTTTTTTACTTCGCTAGTTTTTATTAAGCGTAATTTCAACAATTCTTCGGTCATTAATTCGCCAACAGTTTTATTGTATTTTTCAAATGTGTTTCCGTCTTTCAACATTTTTGTTGCCGCTTTCATCACTCTTAAAACTGAATTGTAAACGTTTTTTTGTCGCTTTGTAAACTTTCCGCTCACCGGCAAACAACGCGTTAAGTCACTTGCGTAATTTGCATATTCTGCGGCTGTATCTAACAATAAAACATCTCCCGCCTTACATTGTTTATTGTTTTCTACGTAATGTAAAACACAAGCATTTCCGCCGCTGGCGATGATAGGGCCGTATGCAAAACCCGCGCTGCGGTTACGGATAAATTCATGAATTAATTCTGCTTCGATCTCGTGTTCCCAAACGCCGGGCTTCACAAACTTTAATAATCTTCTAAATCCTTTTTCAGTTATATCACATGCCTCCTGTATCAATTCAATTTCAACACCACTTTTTATAGAACGGATCTTATGCATGATAGGAGCAGAACGCTCATAATTATGCAAAGGATATTTTTCCAGCATCCATTTTGCAAAACGCATTTCTGCAGTTTCAGTATTGATATAACGACGGGAATGTTCGTTGCTGTTCAAATAAATATATTCAGCTTGAAAAACAAACGACTGAAACACTTTTTCAAATTCATGATGCCAGTAAATGTTTTCAATGCCACTTACTTTTGTGGCTTGTTCCTTCGTCAATTTCGCGCCTTCCCAAATAGCAATTAGCGCACTTGTTTCTTTAATGAACAAAACCTCTTTGTGTTTTCCGTCTTTTACACTGGGGAAGATCATCAGAATAGTATCTTCTTGATCAACGCCGCACAAATAGAACAGATCGCTGTTCTGACGAAATCCCATTGCGCCATCGGCGTTCGTTGGTAAAATATCATTGCTTACAAAAACGCCCATTGCGCTGGGCTTAAGGTGTTGTTTATACTTGTTTCTGTTTTCAACAAACAAACTTTTGTTAATTGGCGAGTACTTCATAATTAAAAATTTAGTACACGAATATACAGCTAAAACAAAGCATTCCAAATCCCGAGAAACAGGGGATTATTTTTGTCCTTTTAGAGGGGAAATTCTGGCGAAACAGGAAAAATCCTTCTAAAAAGTGGGTTTCATTGAGTGAGCTAAAGGCATTAATTATTCTATAAATTGCCCTAAGGCCTTCATTGACGTAAATTGTAGCTGGAAATATACTCTCATGAAAAAGAAAAGCGCAGTTTTAGTATTGATTTTTTTAGTGTTTGGCTTTATGTCTAACGCACAAAAAAATGCAGCAAAAACAACACAAAATTTATCGGCTGTTGGTCATTGGTTTGAGGCTCCCGAAAGCTCAAGCGGAAACACGATTGTGTTTAAAACAACAAAACACATTTTAGGACCAAACGATGATCCTTCTTTTGCGTGGTCGGAATTTGATCTCAAATCAAACAATACTTTTGATATTACTTATTGGAGATGGTGTCCTTCAGGAAATTATTCTTACAATGGAATCTGGTCAGACCTTAACGCAGGAAAAATTAAAATGGATTTTGGAACAAACAAATGTAAGTGCGAAATGCAGATCATCTCAGTTACCGCAACCGAACTTACTGTTACAATAAACGAAACAACAAACTAATTCTTACACGATGATACGATCTTTTAAATCACTAATTGTTTTATTAATTTCTTTTGCGAGTCTTGTCGGGATTGCGCAAAACGAAACTAAACAATGGTATTTCGGCGCACAAGCCGGCTGGGATTTTAATGGCCCTCCAACAATTCTAACAAACAGCATGATGAATCCATGGGAGGGCTGCGCAAGTATTGCCGATCCCGTTACAGGATTATTATTATTTTATACTGACGGCATTACTGTTTGGAATAAAACACACGCCGTTATGTCTAACGGAACAGGATTGTTTGGAAACAGTTCAACAACGCAAACAGGAGTAATTGTAAAAAAACCGGGAAGCACAACAATTTATTATGTCTTCACCGAAGACGCACAAGCAGCGCCAAACGGACTTTGTTATTCTACAATAGATTTAAGCTTATCTGCAGGTAACGGTTCGGTTACAGTAAAAAACACACCGCTGTTTACGCCAAGTGATGAAAAAATTACGGCAGTACGTCACTGTAATGGCGTTGATGTTTGGGTAGTAACACACGATTGGAACTCAAATAATTTCAGAACATTTCTTGTTACGGCAGCCGGAGTAGGGGCTCCTGTTCTGTCACCGGTTGGTACAGTTCACAACGGAAGTAACGCAAACACAATTGGACAAATGAAAGCCTCTCCTAACGGAAGAAAATTAGGTTTAGCAATTCACGATGCGCCATTCAACGCCTTCGAACTTTATGATTTTAATAATACAACAGGAGTAGTTTCAAATCTTACAGCTCTAGGCACAACTTTTCCTTGGGCGTATGGTTGTGAGTTTTCTCCTGACGGAACAAAATTTTACGGCGGACATTATGG
>JANYCL010000098.1 GCA_025360355.1 Sphingobacteriaceae bacterium | reverse complement strand
CGTTACGTAAATGGTTATCTTAATTTAGGTTTAGCTTACTATAAATTAAAACGCGATAGAGAAGCACTTTATTTCTGGAAACATGCAGAAAGATTGTATCCTAACAATCCTTATTTGAAAAATTATTACATTGTTTTTTATCAGGAAATTATGCAACGCGGTTATGCTAAAGCGCAACGAGGCCGTTCTGATAGCGCTGCTTATGAATTAAATAAAGCAACAATATTAGACAGATACAATCCTGAAGGATGGTATAATTTAGGTGGCGCTTACTTTAATCTTGGTCTTTATAAGAAAGCTAAAGATTGCTGGCAGGAAGCACTTAAATTAAATCCTAATCACGCGCAAGCTTTGCAAGGCATGAAGAGTATAACGCCTCAAATGACAGGTGAAGCTCCGGTTGTTACTATTGCCCCTACTGCTATTAAACATTAGTGAAATGTGCAGACTGTTCTTTAGTGTTTTGTTTTTGGGTTTTACTTTTTTTTGTAACGCCCAACATTTTAATACAGACACAGTAGGTGTAAAGACCGTTAGTGATAACATTTATAACAAACCGCTATTTGGTGATAGCTTAGTCAGCAGTTTTGTAATTGTAATTAAGAAAGAAGTTAAACTTCATAAACACGCTACGCACACAGAACATGTTGTTGTGTTAGACGGAACAGGGCAAATGACGTTGGGAGATAAAAATTTTGAAATAAAAAAAGGTGATGTGATATTTATTCCTAAAAACACAACACACGCAGTTAAAACCACAAGCAAACAACCTCTTAAAGTTTTAAGCGTGCAATCACCAAATTTTGACGGGAAAGACAGACTATTTATAGAATGAAAATGAAAAAGATCTTAGCAACTGTATTTGTTTTATTTTGTGTGACTGTAAAAAGTCAGGTTATTTTTAACGATAGCTATAATACTTTAACGCTGCAAAATGATGTGCAAGTATTCGGAAGCAAAACTGTTACTACAACTTACACAACTGTTCCGACAGGTTATAATTTGATCAATGATGGCTTTAATAATAATGTCGGCAATATTAATGCGCCCAACAAACCATTTAATGTTGTGGCATTAAAAACAACAGGATGGGCTGTTAGTTATAATGCAACTGAGGCAGATACATTTTTAGTTTCAACATCGTGGCTCGATACAACAGCAGCGGCTCAACGGTTTATTATTTCTCCTGTTATTAATTCCATTAGCGCTAATTCTGTTTTATCCTGGGAAGCTAAATCTCCTGATGTGAATTTTAAAGAAGGTTACGAAGTTTATGTTACAACAAACACAACGGGCATACTCACTTTAGCGGATTTTACGCCTGCTAATCTTGTTTATTCTGTTGCGGATGGCAATACAGCAGGACTAGGAGAAAAAAGTGTTTGGACAAAACACGGACTTTCACTTGCAACTTATTCTTTACAGAATGTAAGAATTGCTTTTAAAGATATTTCGCAAGGCATGTATCAATTATGGATCGACGATCTGAAAGTAGAAAATATTGCAAATGCAAATGATGTTGGCTTAACTCTAAGTTCACAGTTCTATAATTATAATACTGCCAACACAAATGGTTATGTTTTTTGCAGTGTAACTAATTTCGGGAATACCAACCTTACAAACTTAACTCTAAATTATTCTGTTATCGGCTTCAGTAATCAATCAGAGTCATTTGGTTTTTCAACTATGACACCTTATGCTGTAAGTGATTTTACTTTCGGTATTCCTTATAATCTTGCAACACCCGGTTATTATAAATTAAAGATCTGGGTTAATACGGTAAACGGAGTTGCTGATCAAAATTTAACTAACGATACCATCAACACCTATTTATCTATTGTGACTTCAGTTCCTGCAAAAAACACTTTAGTTGAACAATTTGTAAGCGCTTACGATGGGAATACCCCCAATGGACAAGAAACGCTAAAAGCACTTACATCTAGTTCTGTTATTGCAGTAAACATTCACGACGGAGATTCACTTGCTATTCCAACAATAAGCAGTTTAACTTCTACCTATCGGAAAAAAACTACAACTGCGATGGTTGACCGCACCTATTTTGCAGATGTAAATTCTGTGCCTGTCGACAGGCCTGCTTATGCAACACATATTAACGAACGTAACACTGTGGTAGTGCCGGTAAGCGTTAGTATCATAAATGAAAATTACGATTCTATAACCCGTGTTCTAACCTTTACTGTAAAATCTGATTTTGTTGGCGAAGTAAAAGGTGATTACAGGATGAATGCTTACGTTACCGAAAATAATGTTTACGGTCCGGTTACCGATACAACTTACAATGGCTGGAATCAATTAAGTTTCATGTATAACGTTCC
>JANYCL010000057.1 GCA_025360355.1 Sphingobacteriaceae bacterium | reverse complement strand
TTCTTTGGCCGGACAAGCACAATTAAAAGAAGTAAAAGAAAAAGTTGAGCAATTAAGTAAATCACAAAAAATAATTATTGGTGATTTTGAAAAGTTTGAAGTGAAAGGTGCGGACAAACACAAAGGCGCATTCATGCCGCCGATCATTTTCTTAAATGATTCTCCATTTAAAAATACAGATTGTCATAACATTGAAGCCTTTGGCCCTGTTAGTACACTAATGCCTTACAAAACACTTGATGAAGCGATTCAACTAAGCAAAATGGGAAAAGGTTCACTTGTAAGTTCAATTGTTACGGGTGATGATAAAATTGCACGCATGTATGTGATCGGCGCTGCATGTATGCACGGACGCATCTTAGTTCTGAATAAAGACTGCGCGAAAGAAAGTACTGGACATGGTTCTCCAATGCCGATGTTAGTTCACGGTGGGCCTGGGCGCGCCGGTGGCGGCGAAGAAATGGGAGGTAAACGCGGTGTGTTCCATTATTTACAACGGACAGCGATACAAGGTTCGCCAACAACAATTACAAATATTTTAAACAGTTATCAATACGGTGGAAAATATATAATTAAAGATGTGCATCCTTTCCGTCAGTATTTCGAAGATCTTGAAGTTGGAGAAACACTCATCACTCCTACTCATACCGTAAGTGAAGATGATATTTTAAATTTCGCAAATATAAGCGGTGATAAATTTTATGCTCACATGGAACCAAAATCATTAGAAGGAACAATTTTTAAACGTACAGTTGCACATGGTTATTTTATTTTATCGCGTGCAGCAGGTTTATTTGTTGATCCGACTAAAGGCCCTGTGCTATTAAATTATGGTATTGATGAATGCAGATTTACAAAACCAATTTATCCCGGTATGACAATTGGTGTTCGTTTTACTTGCAAGGAAAAATTAGAAAACGACAAACCACTTACAGCAGCAAATGGTGAAGAAGTAAAAGTAGGAATTGTAAAATGGGTTGTAGATATTTATGATGCAAGCGAACAAAGTGTGCGTGATAAACTTGGTCTGGAAGGCGCAACAGGAGATACCGCTGGAATTGCAACCATTTTAACTATGGTGAAAAAGAAGGATCAAAAATAATTAAATGTTGAGATCAGGAATTACAAAACATTTTTTATTACCTCTGATTTTCATGATCAGTTGTTCTTCATTCGCACAAAACTCAGAAGTTGATTCTTTAAAAAAATTAATTTTACAATTACCTGATAATAGTAAAAAAGTTGATGTTTTAAATACGCTTTCCTGGAAAATTCTTTTCAATTCGCCTGATGAGGCAAAGAAATACCTAGATATAGCAATCGTTTTAGGAAAGAAACTAAACTATAAACAAGGATTAGCCCAAAGTTACAACGACATGGGTGCTTATTCTTCTGTAAAATCTAATTCAAAAGACGCATTAGGTTATTATTTGGAATCCTTAAAACTTAAAGAAGAATTAAAAGACGAGAGAGGAATTGGCATCAGTTATATAAATATTGGTCAGATATATTCTTCCCAAGAACAGTTTAAAGAAGCGATACTTAATTTTAGAAAAGCGTTAACAACATTTATAAAAATACAAAACGAAAAAGAAATAGCGGCTACATACAATTCAATAGGCGGGTTATTTGAAGAAAATGATATTCACGATAGCGCCATTTACTATATGGAAAAATCGCTTACGATCCGCAAACGAATAAATGATCAGGATGGTTTAAGTGAGAGTTATGGTAATTTAGGTATTGTGTATCACTCGCTGGGTGATAATAAAAAAGCCATTGTTTATTATAAATTAGATAATATTCAAAATCAAAAATCCGGCAGTACTTATAATACTTGCATTGGTATGAATAACCTTTCTATTTTGTACTCAGAGATTGGTGATATGGATGAAGCCATTGCTATGGCAAAAAAAAGTGCGGAAATAAGTGATAAAAACGGTTATCTCGAAAATTTAAGGCACGCCATAGGTAATTTGGCAGATTTCTATTTCACGAAAAAAGATTACAAAGAAGCGTATCATTATATGGCGGAATGGGCCACACTTCGTGATAGTTTAAAGAATGAAGATCTGACAAGAGCCATTACTGAAATGCAAACAAAATATGAGACTGATAAAAAGGAGACAGAAAACATTCTACTAAAAACAAAAAATGAACTTTCCGATAAAACAATAAAAGAACAAAAGATCATTGCATACTTTATTGTCTCAGGTTTAGTATTGGCGCTTCTGCTTGCGTTTTTCATTTTCAGGGGCTTAAAACAACAACGAAAGGCAAATAAAATAATTACTGAGCAAAAATTAGAGGTTGAATTACAAAAACATATTGTAGATGAAAAACAAAAAGAAATATTGGACAGTATTCACTACGCAAAACGAATTCAACAAAGTTTATTGCCAACTGAAAAATACATTAAACGGAAACTGATAAAAAAGAAATAATACCAACTTACAAATTGCAAAACAGAAAAACCATCTCAGGTAAATGCTAAAATTAATATTAATAAATTTTTATATTTTACTTGCTTTAAATGGTTATGCACAGTCAATTGATACAATAGCTGTACACAAAGAAATATTTCACGCTTCTAAAATTGAACGAACTTTTCCTGATAGTGCAGAAATTATTTACAAAAAAATACTGAAACTTGATCTTGCAACTGATAATGGTTATTCTAAAGCTGCTGCTTTTAGCGGCCTTGGCGGTATTTATTTAAATAGAAAAGGAGATTTCCGACTGGCTTTAGATAATTATTTTAATTGTTTGAAAATACATGAAGAGCAAAAAGATTCTCAGAACATAATAAAAACATATACAAACATTTCCCTCATACTTGTTAACCAGAGAAGGTACGATGAGGCATTAGTGTATATGAAAAAAAGTCTGGCCTATGCCAAAAACCATAACAAAACTGAGTTATTGGTAGCTAACGCGATTCCTGCGGCTGATTCATACTGTGGACTTGAGAAATCAGATTCCGCGATCTTAGTATTAAAACCATTAGCCGATAATCCGCCAAAAGATATTAATAAAAAGGATCTTGGACTCATCTATAATAATTTAGGTAACACCTATTTCAATTTAGCCGACGATACGCAAGAAACCAAATATCTTATAAATACTGTTTTTTATGCCGAAAAAGGAAGGGATATTTTCATGGAAATGCCAAAAGAAAAAGTTTTTGAGGCGTACTCATTAGGGTTATTAGGCGCCGCTTATATGAAATTGGGCGATCTAGGAAAAGCGGAGGAAAACTATCTGGTAGCAAATACTATCTACAAAACTGTAGGAACACTTAATGACCTGGAATTAATTTACAATGAAATGACGCAATTATATATTAGAATGGGGAAAACAGAAAAAGCGATCATTTTTTTTACTAAACATGATAGTATCTTTAGCGTACTCTTTAATAAGGAAAATCAGAATTCATTAAGCAAAATGAAAACTCAGTTCGAAACGGAAAAGAAAGAAAAGGAAAATGAATTATTGCATGCTCAGAATGAACAGCAAAAAACAATAACTTATTTCATTATAACCGGGCTTGTTTTATCGTTATTACTCGCCGTTTTTATTTTTAGAGGCTTAAGGCAACAACGTGCGGCTAATAAAATAATTACGGCTCAAAAATTAGAAGTAGAGAGTCAGAAAAATATAGTTGAAGAGCAAAAACACCTGGTAGAAGAAAAACAGAAAGAAATATTAGATAGTATTACATACGCTAGACGCATTCAGAGAAGTTTATTACCAACTGAAAAATACATTGAACGTAAATTAAAAAACAAATCGTGATTCTTTTCCAATTTAAAACAAGTGAATGATGTTTTAAATATTGGAATAAAAAATTAATATGAAAGCAAAAATAACCCTACTTCTATGTTTGATCTCAATTGTAAACTGGGCACAATCTGAAATGTCGTTTACCAACAAAACAGATTCGTTGATAAGCGCAATAAAAAATAATCCAAGGAACGACACATTTAAAGTGGCCGCTTTAAATAATTTGGGTTCGGTTTATGTCGGTATTGGGGAAATAGATAAAGCAATTGAAACAATTGATAAAGCAATTAAAATTTGTAAAGAGATCAATTACAAGGATGGCTGGGGAATTGCTTGTCAAAACCTGGGAATTGCATATGATTATAAAAGTGATTACATAAAATCACTCGATTATTATAGTCAAGCATTAAAATTCAAAAAAGAAAAAAATGACATAAAAGGAATATCTCAAGTTTATGCTGATATGGCTATCGTATATGAATATTTAGGGAAATATCCGGAAGCTCTTAAGTACCATTATGAGGCTCTATTGATCGATGAAAAATTAGGCAATAAAGAAGGTATTGGAATAATTAATATTAATATGGCTAGTGTTTATAATCAACAAAAAAAGAACAAAGAATCTCTCGAATGCCTTTTGAAAGCAAAAAAAATATTTCAGGAAATTAAATATCAGTCCGGAATAGGTTACGCGGAATCAGGAATTGGAAGTATTTATTTATTAGAAAAAAAGATACCGGAAGCAAAAGAACATTTAGAATTAGCCAAAAAAATATTTCAGGAAATTAATGAAAAACAAAATGTGGCATCTTGCTTGGCAACATTAGGGCAGGTGTATGGATTTATGTTAAAAAATCAAGAAGCTGAAAATGCATTTAAAGAAGCTCTTCAAATTAATTCCGAAGTTGGTGATCGCAGAGCTGTTTCCATGACCTACTTAGGATTAGCCAACCTTTATTCGAAAACTCAGGGATATTCAAAAGCTAAGCTCTATATGGATTCCGCAATAACAATTGCAAAGAAAATCAGATGTGTACAATGTTTAAAAGATGATTATTCCAATTATGCTCAAATTGACAGCGCCGCTAAAAATTATAAAGATGCTTTTATAAATTTAAAACTCTATATAACGTATAATGATAGTTTAGTAAATGAAGAAAACACAAAAAAATCCAGCCAAGCTAAATTGCAATACGATTTTGATAAAAAAGCCATTGCAGATAGTCTTAAAAACGGAGAAGAAAAAATTAAAGGAGAGTTTGTACATGAACAGGAGATCAAGCAACAGAAAATGTATTCCTATGGTGCGGCATTAGGATTTGTTCTAATGTTAGTAATTGCCGGTATTTCTTTCAAAGCTTTTAAAGAAAAACAAAAAACTAACATTATCATTGAACAACAAAAAAATATTGTTGAAGCAAAACAAAAGGAGATCATTGATAGTATAGAATATGCAAAACGCATTCAGCTAAGTTTAATGCCGACTGAGAAATATATTGAACGCAACCTTAAAAAGAAATAATTTATGCCTTGGAAAAATTCGCCACCGCAAAAAGATTACTACGCAGTAATTTTTGCTTCCACAAAATCAGATGACCTTGAAGGTTATAAAGAAATGGACGACATTACTCTAAAATTAGCGCAAGAACAACCCGGCTTCCTTGGTTATGAAAGCGCGGGTGACCATAAAGCAGGAATTTTTATTTCTTATTGGGAAAATATGGAGGCAATAAATCACTGGCGACAAAATTCGACTCATTTATTAGCGAAAGCAAAAGCAGATAAATGGTATAAACGTTATTTGAGTCAGATCTGCAAAGTAGAGAATTCACGTTTGCATGAAGTTTAATTTGTAAATTTATACTGAGTACTTTATCTGTTTAGTGTGAAAAAAAATCGCTATATAATCCTTTTCTTCTTAATGTTGACATATATCGCAACATTTTCACAAAATTATAGATCACTTGATTCTCTCAAATCAAAATTCCATTCCCGCATTAAGGCCGATACAAATTCATTGCTCGAATTAGTTGCTATTTGTGATCTTCATCAAAATAGTTCAGAATTTGACTCAACTATAATCTATGGAAAAAAGGGTCTGGAATTGTCTTCTGAAAAGAACGATTATTACCATGAAATTAAATTTTGCAATTCAATAGGAGTAGCTTATTGGAATAAGGCAGATTATAATTCAGCCACACGTTTTTACGAGCGCGGACTGAACAAAATAAAAGAAACAGGCGACAAACATTTTTTATCCACATTGTATAATAATATTGGTCTTGTTTATTGGGATAAATCAGACTTTCCAAGGGCTCTTGATTTTTTTATAAAATCGTATGAGATCGATCAGAAAAAAAATGACAAAACCGGAATGTCATCAAGTTTGTTGAACATCGGACTTGTATATAGCGATATGCAGGATTATAAAAATGCTTTAAAGTATTATTTTGCATCTACAAAAATGTTAACAGACATCGGAGACGATCAAAGCAAAGTGATTGCATATATTAATATCGGGCAAGTATATAATAATTTAAAAGAGAATGATAAGTCGCTAGAATATAATTACAAAGCTTTACGCATTGCAGAAAAATACAATGATAAGCGCAATATCGGTTTGGTAAATAATAATATTGGAAGTGTTTATAGCGAAAGGGAAGATTTTAAGAATGCAAATTATTATTTTAAAAATTCACTTGAAAATTTCGAAGCTTCCGGCGACAACAACGGTCTTGTATTGATCTTAAATAATATTGGTGATATACGGCGAGCAGAAGGAAAATTTCAGGAATCTATCCAAAAATTTGAAAGAGCTTTAAAACTGGAACATGAATTTGGATTTATCGATGATGAAAGTACAACGCGGCTTGGAATGGCACGTTCTTATTATGAGATTGGAAATTTTAAGGCTGCTTATGATAATTATAAACTCTATTCCGATGTGAACGACAGTCTTTCAAAACTGAGGAACATTGGGGAGATCAATAATATGCAATCTTCAATGGAGATCAAGCATAAAGAATCGGAGCTTAATCTTCAAAAAGAAAAGGAATTAGCAATAAAAGATACTGAAAAACAAAAACAGATGTTCTTTACTTATGGTGCTATTCTCGTTCTTATCCTCGTATTGGTATTTTCAATTTATGTTTACCGTCAAAAAAACATGATCGAAAAACAAAAACATTTAGTAGACGAAAAACAGAAAGAGATCATGGATAGCATCCGTTACGCGAAACGCATACAGCAAAGTTTAATTGCGAGTGAAAAGTACATTCAAAAAAGTGTTGAACGATTGCAGAAAAAGAACTGAACTAAATGATCGCTTTAAGTTCGTACAAAGAAGTTATGCAGCTAATGTTTTGATGTTCATATTCGGCCTTTTTATTTCCTTCAAAATAAACAGCCTTCCACCCTGCTCCAACAGCACCTTCAACATCACTCACCCAATTATCACCGATCATAATGCATTTATCGGCGGTTGTTTTTGCTAAGCGTTCACCCAATCTGAAAATATCAACGTGTGGCTTTGTTAAGCCGTGTTCTTCTGAAATTATTATTTCTTTAAAATAATTCCTCAAACCGCAATTATCTATTTTAATGTTTTGTACTTCAGCAAAGCCATTGGTGATAATGTGTAAATGATGTGTTGAATTAAAATGTTCTAAGATCTCGATGCAGCCCGGCAAGAGTTCCTTTGAATACGGAGATATTCTAACGTATTCTTCCGAAATTTCTTTGCTTAACGCCAAATTATCCAGACCAAAATTTAAAAACGAATCGTAAAAACGTCTATACCTTAATTCTGCTTTCTTTATTTTATCGAAATAATAAAGATGCCAGAGTTCGTCGTTCTTTTTATAATAAAAATCATGAAAAATTTTAAAATCAACGCCCAATTTTTTTTCAAAACCATTATCTAAAAATAGTTTCTGCAAAACGACTTTGGAATTCTTGTCAAAGTCCCACAAAGTATTATCCAGATCAAAAAATAAATGATTCATAATAATTTTATGATGGCGTCGTAAAAGAACACAAGCAGAAAATAAATAGTGGTATTCCAGAAAATAACCCACAAACTTAATGCAAGAATTACTTTTTTCTTATCCTTATAAAACCGCTCGGCAACAAAAGCACCAACCGGAATGGATAAAAATATAGGAGCGCAAAAGGCAATACCCCAAACGCCAAAACGTTTTTTTATTTTAATGATGCGGCGGTTTGATCTGGTAAATACTTTTGGATGACGGTGATCACGGAAAAATTGCATTTTCGAATTGTTCCACCATTTCATTAAAAGATCACTGATGTTTGTAAAAACTATTGCGCCAGTTATTCCGCCGGAAATTGTAATTCCCAGAACTTTCCACATATTAAAATCGAATAAAGCTATTGCAGAGGGTACCGCGACTTTGCCCCAACCCAACATACCGGTAAAAAAAATAGAAAATATTTTCCAGAATTCATCCATCAAAAAAAGAGTCTCAAATAAACTCTGTAAATTTTTATAAAACAAATATAGCATGTTAATTTACGCCTATAATTTTTGACCCCTCTGTTATTCCCACCAACCCAATATTTAAGGCGTTTAAAACACCTTTTTATAGCACAAAAAGGCCTGATAATTGTTCTTCTAAAACCTTGTTTTTTTTATTGCACGTCACTGTTAATTGTATTAACTTTAACCCCCAGTAACTAACAAAATCTCGTATTTATGTCAACACAAACTGCTAATGCAGCTGCCGAAAAACATGTAAGTATGTTTGAAGCAGTATTGGCCCGTCTCGATGTAGCGGCTAAATTAATGAACCTTTCAGATGACGTTAAGATCATTTTAAAAAATCCACTTAAGCAAGTAAAAGTAAGTTTACCTGTTATAATGGATAATGGTAAAATTGAAGTTTTCGAAGGTTATCGTGTAGTCCACTCTGTTGCACTTGGTCCGTCTAAAGGCGGGATCCGTTATGCATTAGATGTAAACCAGGATGAAGTTATGGCATTAGCTGCCTGGATGAGTTTTAAATGCGCTGTTGCAAATTTACCTTACGGTGGTGCAAAAGGCGGCATTAAATGTGATCCGCGTGCAATGAGTGTTGGTGAATTAGAGCGCATGTCACGTGCGTATGCGCAATCAATGAAAGATGTTTTTGGTGTAGATAAAGATATTCCTGCTCCCGATATGGGAACAAGTGGCAGAGAGATGGCTTGGATCCTTGATGAATTTAATAAAATGACAGGCAATGATTCTCCCGGTTTAATTACAGGAAAACCAATTGCTATCGGTGGTTCATTAGGCAGAGATGCTGCAACCGGACGTGGTGTTATGGTTAACTCTTTGGCAGCTCTTAAAAAATTAGGATTAGATCCTAAGAATGTAACGGCCATCGTACAAGGTTTTGGTAACGTGGGCTCACACTCGGCACGTTTATTAAATGAAAAAGGAATTAAAATTGTAGGTATCGGCGATCATACTGCTTCTTTCTATAATGAAAAAGGTATTGATGTTAAAGCAGCTTTAGATTATTCAGCAAAAAATAAAGGTGTATTAAAAGGCTTTACAGGCGCAGAAGAAATTCCGCACGATCAATTGTTATTATACAAATGTGATCTATTGGTTCCTGCAGCTTTACAAAATGTGATCAATGAAGAATACGCTAAAAAAATTCACGCAAAACTTATTGTTGAAGGTGCTAACGGACCAACAATGCCGGAAGCCGATCATGTTTTAAATGAACGTAATATTATTGTTGTTCCGGATATCTTAGCTAATAGTGGCGGTGTAACCGTATCTTATTTCGAATGGGTACAAAACAAAGCCGGATATTATTGGACAGAAGAAGAAGTTAATACAAGACATGATCAGAAAATGGAAATCGCTTTTGCTAATGTTTGGGCTAATTCTGAAAAATACAAGACCAGTATGCGCATGGGTGCCTATATTACCGCTTTGCAAAGAATAGAGCAAGGTGTTAAGTTAAAAGGCAATTATTAACTAATTGATTTTTAGTTAATTAACATTATTCTGTTTGTATTATACTTGATATGAACCGATAATTTTACCCTATTTCTTAATAATTACTTTATTTTTGTTTAACTAACATTTAAAGTTTTGGAAGTCCTCTATATAACTTTATTCCTTTTTGGCGCCTATCTGCTCGGCTCTATACCCACATCGGTTTGGATCGGTAAGTTTTTCTATAATATTGATGTCAGAGAATTTGGCAGTGGTAATGCCGGGGCTACTAATACATTCAGGGTTTTAGGTACAAAGGCCGGAATTCCTGTATTAATTATTGATGTATTAAAAGGTACAGCCGCGGTTTCACTATCCTTTTTAACCGGTTTCACAATGGAAACTCCATTCTTTACAAACTTCCAAATAGGTTTAGGTATTGCAGCTTTGATCGGACATATTTTCCCGATCTTCGCCGGTTTCAGAGGCGGTAAAGGAGTTGCAACTATTTTAGGTGTGGTAATGTGTATTACTCCCGTTTCCTGTTCGGTTGCTTTATTAGTTTTCCTGATCGTATTGTTTACTTCACGTTATGTTTCTTTAAGTTCAATGATGGCGGGTATTAGTTATCCAATCATTTTAAACTTAGGAATGCATAATAAAGATGTGATACTTATTGTTTTCTCTATTCTTACTGCAGTACTCTTGATCATCACTCACCGCAAAAACATTCTGCGTTTGCTTTCTAAAACCGAATCCCGTATTAAGTTTTACAATAAAGCGACCAATTAATCGTTAATTATTCCTATTTATCTTCGTTAAACCCTTCAATTTGTACATTTGGCAATACATTTGCTTCAACACTAATATGAAATTACGCAATTCTTATACTTTATTCTTACTCCTTATACTCGCCTCTTCTTTCGCGCAAGATGATTATTCGAATGATAGTCAGCTCCGCTATGAGGATTTCACCTACAAGTCAAGTATTAAAACCGTGCAGCTTTACGAATCGAGCTGGGAATTTGGTCTGCCTTTATTGAAATTTAATTCCGATGAGCAATTGCAATTAAGTTTTGATGATCTGGATGCCGATAAAAAACAATATTCGATGACGGTTGTACATTGTGATGCAAAATGGGCGCCAAGTGATCTAATGATATCAGAATATGTTCAGGGTTTTTATGATCTGAATTTTTTAAATTATAATTTCTCAGTAAACACTTTGCAAAAATATATTCACTACTCTATTCTCTTCCCAACAGCAAATATGCAATTCACTAAATCAGGAAATTATATTGTTTATGTTTATCAGGATGGAGACAAAAGCAAAACTGTATTATCCCGCCGCTTTATGATCTTTGATGAAAAAATAAGTGTTGGTGCAACTGTTAAACAAGCGATCGGCAATGATGAACAGTACGAAAAACAACACATGGATTTTAATATCACCAATACAAATTATAATATTACCAATGCCGCTGTCGACCTTAAAGTTGTGCTCACCCAAAATTACCGTTGGGATAATGCAGTGTACGATATGAAACCAACTTTTAATACACCAACACAATTAACTTATAGTCTGGATGACGCGAGTACTTTCAACGGCGGTAACGAGTTCCGTTATTTTGATACGCGCTCGCTGCGTACTTATACGGAAAAAATTAAAGCCATTTATAAAGACAGCATGAACAAATACCGTGTAGATCTTTTAAGTGATCAGAACAGAAGTTACTTGAATTATATTTTTTATAACGATATAAACGGCGGTTTTTTAATTAAAAATAAAGATCTTGCAACGAATCAGGATATTGAAGC
>JANYCL010000046.1 GCA_025360355.1 Sphingobacteriaceae bacterium | reverse complement strand
AATAGTACGGTCCCACGGTGGTAAAACTTTAAAAGGAAAATGAATTTCCAGAATATTTTTATTCAGATCGCAGCGCGCTTTAATATGAAGAATGTACTTGCCTTCATGTAAATTTGTTGTTTTAATAAAATTCTGATTGCTCCAATTACCGTAATCTTCATCATCACTGCCTTCTAAGTAATAACTGAACTCTATCGCGCTCCTGTTCTCAAAACAATTATATCCTGCAATGAAAGTGATAAGATTCTTTTCGAACGGTATCTCAAAATTGTACTTTGATAAATTATCGTTGCAGGAAACGTTATCAATAATGGTATCTTTTTTGGTAATGACCTCCGAAAGGAAAAAATTAAAATACCGCGTTATTTTTTCTTTTTGTTTATTGATAAGGAACAATCCTTCATCCGTACAAATGAATGCTGTTTTAGCAACGCTATCATAAGTGATGAGATTTGGTTTTATGTCTTTTAAACGATTGGTGATCTCGGTATTAAGAGACCATTGACTATTATTATTTACAAGGTAAATTACTTTTTTCTCGATCTTATTTAATTTTGCGTTCTCATAAGTTTGTGAACAGATCATATCTCCTTCCAGCTCTGCGCCCCTGAAGATCTCAGTACTTTTTGTGAGCGGATAAAATTGCGGTGATTTTTCGCAAAAGAAACGGTCGTTCAAACCTTTTCTTACAGTAAACACACCGCTATCGGTACCAATGATCAGGTCATTCTTATAAGTAAAAACATAATTTTCGCCAAATTGCTGCGGCAAACCTTCGTTCTTTTGAATGGAATCTAACAAAAAAGAATTGTAATAATTTAAATAGAAAATACCATTTGTTTTACATCCGAAGTAAATGTTCTTATTATGATCGGAAGCTAAACTTAATACAGGAGAATTTAATTGGTAAGTTTTGATATAGGTTAGATGTTTTTCTATGTAACTAAATACATCTACCCCATCATCAGTTCCTGCATAGATCAATTCAGGTTTGTATGGGTCGCACAAAATGCAATGGGTATTCTTCTCGCTTTTCTGCGAAATGGTTTTACCGTCATAAATAAATAATCCTTTTGCTGTTGAAATAAATAATTCGTTGTTGATCTTCGACAAGCCCCAGCTTTGTTTTGTAAAACCTTCTAATAATTTAAAACTGCTTTCCTTATCATTAATGTATTGAACACCTTTATCCGTACTAATATATAATCCGTTATTGTAATAACACGCGCCGCTAACGAGTCCGGTGATTCCGTTTTGCCTGTCGAGTTTAAATAATTTTGAATTTAATTCTATATAAGAAACTCCGTAATAAGTGGCAAGCCAAAGATTATCGTTTTGATCCTGGAAACAAGCCTTCACGTTATCTTCATAAATTCCGCTTTTAGAATTAAAGCGTTTTATGATCTCAAGATCTTTATTAATTAAAAATGCACCTTTTTTATTGGAGGTAATAATGAAATTTCCATTTTTAAGCAGACAACCATTATTAACTTCCGATTCATTTAATTCATCATTGATGGCGCAATCCCATTTTTCGAATTTTGTTCTTGTGGGATCTGCAGAATTATAAGTTACTTTATAAATACCGTCGTTCCTATATCCCACCGCATAGGTCGTAGCATTGATCTTATAACAGAAAAATGCTTTCTTAGAAACGAGATCTTCTGTATTAACGGTATATTTTAGAATGCCGCTTTCGAGAACAAGCAGATTATTATCGAGATCGGTTAAAAACAAACTCTTACCGATAGAAAGCGCACGGATATGAAAACTATTTTGCGGTGTAAATGATTTTACAAATTCCTTTGAATTAAATTCAATAAGCCGGTCAGCAGCTAAAAAATAAACTTTTCCATCATGTAATAAAATTTGTTTTATAGGTTCGCTTGATTGATCTTTTGTCTGTAGATTTTTTTTCAATCCATTTGCAACAAATTTGCCGCGATTGTTCTTCTCTATGATAAAGAATTCGCCTTCATCTGCTCCTACATAAATAGTTCCTTTATCATCACAAGCTATACTATATGCTGTTAATTCTCGTGTAAGTGGAACAGTTTGCCAATTGAGTCCATCGTAAACTAAAACACCAGCGCCGCTGGCAATAAAAATGCGGCCTTCATTATCCCGGGCAACTCCATTGGTATTTGCACCTGCATTATAATCCTTAGGTAAATAATTATGAATGAAATATTCTCCTTTTTGCGGGAACATCTGTGTTCCAAAGAACACAATAAAAAGCAACAGATATTTTAAGCTCTTGGACAAAACACGAATTTACAAAAAAAGCCCTGAAGTACGAAGACTTCAGGGCTTTAAGAGGGTTTTCAGCTGTTTCAGGCTATTTATCAATAACTACTTTCTTAATGGCTATTGTTTTATCGTTTTGTTTGATATTCACTATGTAAACACCGCTATTAAGGTCAATTGTATTTATAACCAGATACTGGTTTAGTGACTTTGTTTGATAAACTGTTTGTCCTAATGTATTTTGTATTTCCACTATCGTTTCCAACTTAGGCAGACCGTTTAAGTCAATATTTAAAACATCATTTGCAGGGTTAGGATAAACACGAACATTATTTGCTAAAACAGAAGAGTTGATCCCTAACACTAATTTATCATTCGATTGATTACTTTTTGTTTTGGTTTTTGTTACC
>JANYCL010000032.1 GCA_025360355.1 Sphingobacteriaceae bacterium | reverse complement strand
ATTTCTTTCATAAAATAGTTATCAGCAATAATTAATCGAGCATTTCCCCCTAATAACTATTAACTATTCCCTATTAACTAGATTTGGGGTTTTCCGGTGTTGTATTTAGATGGGCATTTCATTAAAATATCGTTGGCATGAGATTCTTCGCCTTGCATTTTGCCGATAATTACAATTTGTTCGCTGCGTTCAAAATCCTGCGGTTTGCTTTTGTGTAACACTACACGTTTTTCAATTCCTTTGTTATCGATAAGTGTAAACATAAATTCATCAGCATTTACTTTTGGATCGTAAACTGTAGGTTGATTCTTATCTAATTTACCAACTACGTGATATTCTTTATCAGGATTAGCAACTGCCTCTGTAAAATCAGCGTAAGTACTTGTGTTTTTTAAGGATGTAAAAATAACACCGATCGCTACTGCAATTACAATAATTCCTACTATGTGAATCTTTTTCATTTTTTATTTTCTTTATCGGTTACGGAGCTTGTAGCTGCTATTTTTTCTTTTCTTTATCGGTTACTGAGCTTGTCGAAGTATTATTTTTTAGATCGTCTTCCAGTTTTTTTAATTTCTTATCTATTCTGAATAAATAAGCTGCTACACAAAGAAAAATTACCGCCATCACCGCAACTACGACATAAATTTTCCCTTCGGCGCGCATACCATCGGCCATTTGTGGTTGCGTTGCTTCTTGTGCGTTTGTAACTAAAGCTGCAAACAGAAAAGCTATGAAATATATTTTATTGATCATTTAATTTTAAATTTAATTGTGCAATTCGGTTTTTGACATTAAAGATCCACCAGCTAAAACAGATCCAGCCAATAATTGCGGGATAAAAAACCAGACGCATGTTATTATCAAGATCATATTTACCAAAAGCAGGATTACCACCGTTACCGGGATGCAATGAATCTGTTAATCTTGGAAGTATCATTATGAAAACGATCAACATCACGTAAGCAAAAATATTATACACCGCTGAAATGCGCGCGCGTTTTAATTCGTCAGTAATGGAACTTCTTAAAATAAAATAAGCCATGTAAATTAAAATGCCAATAGCAACACCGTTTAATTTCGGATCCTGAAATGTCCAATAAGTCCCCCAGGTAAATTTAGCCCACAAGCATCCGGTTATAATTCCGGGTATTGATAAGAAAAATCCAACCTTTGCAGCCGTAAAACTTTTTACTTCGTGAACGGCGTTCGATGAAAGTAAATATTTTATAGCGTACCAAATGGAAACACTCATCATAAATAACATCGCAAACCAAATGGGAACATGATAATAGAGATTACGGATGGTCTCATTTAAAATATCCAACCGCGGAACTGAACCTAGTAGTCCTAAAAAAATAGTGTAAAGTATTAGCAGGACGGAAAGTATTTTGTACCAGTTTTTCATGTAGTTAGCAGGGAATAGCGAATAGTTAATAGGGTTTATAAGTGTAACAAAATGTATTTCCCTAATTCCTATTTACTATTAACTAATGCCTAATTTTAATCGTTCCAAAGATAAGGAAATAAGAGATTTGCCAGCATAATTACCAATACATTTAGAGCAGCTAATATTAACAAAAAGTCGTAACTAACGCTCCAGCTAAGTCCATCAATGGCTTGACGGCTAAGTCGGATGGAGATCATTACCATTGGCATTAATACCGGAAAACTCAAAATACTCATTAGAGCGAAATTATTATTAGCCTTGGAGGCAATAGCACTCATCAGACTTAAAACCCCTGCAAAACCAGTAGAAGAAAGAGCCAAAGTGATAAAAAACAGACTAAAATTCTGAATATTTCCTCCAATGAACCAGATATAAAAGAAAAGGGTTATCAGACTTATAATTAGCATTAAAACCATGTTAAAAATGATCTTTGCCATTATAAAAGTGCGGGCTGAATAATAGACGTAATTAAATAAGCCTAATCCTTTAGTTTCTTTTAAAAAACTCTTAGAACTAATGGTTACAGAGGCGAATAACAAGATGACCCAAAAGAGGGCGTTCCATTCGTGCGTGTGGATCTGACCTTTAAAAGATAAAGCACTTATGAAAACAGTAGCCGCAACGTAAACCAAAATGCCTCCCAAACTGGCTTTTTGTCTGAATTCGAGCAAAAATTCTTTTTTTATGAGGGTACTTATTTGGTTTAAATTCATTCATAACAAAAGTACTATTTAATTGATATTTGAGGTCAAAAACTCTTAAATTTGAGTACCAAAACCAATAAAAATGTGCGATTGGCCTACGGATGATAAACTGATGGAAAAATACCACGATGAAGAGTGGGGTGTTCCGGTTTTAAACGATAAGATCCATTACGAATATATCGTTCTCGATGGTTTTCAGGCGGGTTTAAGCTGGAAAACTATTTTGCACAGAAGGAAAGGTTTTAAAAAAGCATTCGCTGCATTCAATTATAAAAAAGTCGCGACTTTCACTAAAAAAGATGTCGCGCGTTTAATGAAAGATGACGGCATTATCAAAAACAGACAAAAAATTGAAGCGGCAATAACGAATGCAAAAATATTCATGGATGTGCAGAAGGAATTTGGAAGTTTTAATCGTTACATTTGGCAATTCGTAGGCTATAAACCAATTCAAAATAAACACAAACATTCGTATGAAGTGCCTGCGACTTCACCCGAATCAGAAGCAATGGCAAAAGATCTTAAAAAACGCGGTTTTAAATTTTGCGGCTCTACTATTTGTTACGCCTATATGCAAGCAGCAGGAATGGTGAATGATCATTTGATAAGTTGTCCTAAATATTCAGAACTAAATAAAACGAAAAAGTAATTATGAAACTAATAGAGTGTGTACCAAATTTTAGCGAAGGTCACGATTTAAATATAATAAAACAGATCACGCACGAAATTGAAAGTGTTGAGGGTGTGAAATTATTGAATGTTGATCCGGGTAAAGCTACTAACCGTACTGTTGTTACAATAGTAGGAGAGCCGGAAGCCGTTATTAATGCAGCATTCTTAGCAATTAAAAAGGCAGGTGAATTAATTGACATGAGCAAACACAAAGGCGAACATCCGCGAATGGGCGCGACTGATGTTTGTCCGCTTATTCCTATTGCAAATATAACAATGGAAGAAACTGCTGAGTTCGCAAAGAAATTAGCAAAACGTGTTGGTGAAGAATTAAAACTTCCTGTTTATTTATACGAAGCGGCGCAATCAGATAAAAAACGCAGCAACTTATCTGTGATCCGCGCAGGTGAATACGAAGGTTTTTTCAAAAAAATAAAATTACCGGAGTGGAAACCGGATTTTGGTCCGGCTGAATTTGATGCAAAACGTGGTGCGACTGTTATAGGCGCACGTGATTTTTTAGTTGCTTACAATGTGAATTTAAATACAACTTCCACACGACGCGCAAACGCAATTGCATTTGATGTACGCGAAGCAGGACGAGTTGTATTGGAGAATGGCAAACCTGTTAAGAATGCAGATGGAAGTTCTAAATCAATTCCCGGGACTTTAAAAAGTGTAAAAGCTATTGGATGGTACATTGAGGAATATGGTATTGCACAAATCTCAATGAACTTAACTAACATTAATATTACGCCTGTACATATTGCGTTTGATGAAGTTTGTAATAAAGCTCAAGAGCGCGGTATTCGTGTTTCAGGTTCTGAATTGGTTGGATTAATTCCTTTGAAATCTTTATTGGATGCAGGAAAATATTTTCTGAAAAAACAAGAACGCAGCATTGGTGTGAGCGAAAAAGAATTAATTAAAATAGCAGTGAAATCAATGGGCTTAGATGAACTTTCTCCATTTAAACCCGAAGAACGCATCATTGAATATTTATTGAAAGAAAAAACTGATGCAAGATTGATTAGCATGACGCTAGTTGAATTTGTTGATGAAACTGCGAGTGAAAGTCCAGCGCCAGGTGGTGGTTCTATTGCTGCTTATGTTGGAAGTTTAGGTGCATCATTGGCGACAATGGTAGCAAATTTAAGTTCGCATAAAAAAGGGTGGGACGAAAGATGGCAGGAATTTAGCGCTTGGGCTGAGAAAGGACAATTTTATAAAGATGAATTATTAAAATTAGTGGATGCAGATACAAAAGCATTTAATTTAATTATGACAGCCTTTGGTTTGCCAAAAGCGACTGACGAAGAAAAGAAAGCAAGAACAAAAGCAATTCAGGATGCAACAAAATTTGCAATTGAAATTCCTTTTAAAGTTATGCAGCTTTCTTTTGATAGTATGCAATTAATAAAAGCAATGGCTGAAATTGGAAATCCAAATTCTGTGAGTGATGCAGGTGTTGGTGCTTTGTGCGCGCGCAGTGCGGTGATGGGCGCGTTTATGAATGTGCGTATTAACGCTGCGGGTTACGAGGATAAGAATTTTGTAAATGATGTTGTTGCGAAAGGCAAAAAAATTGAAAATGATACCATTGCTCTCGAAAAAGAAATTCTTGAGATCGTAAATAAAAAAATAGGCATTTAATCCTGCGGCAAGCTCAGGATGACGCTGTGTTTTTAATATCTGCGTTCATCTGTGAGATCTGTGGGAAAAATAAAAAATAGCAATATGAAAAAACTAATCGCATTATTATTTGTAGTTATGACTGCAAATATGTTTTCTCAAGTAAAACCAACAGAGGTAGGAAGAGATACTAATAAAATAATTCCGCATCCGGTTTGGACGCCTGACCCGAATGATCCTTTGGTGGCGCATTACGATTATCAAAAACCTACACCGAAACATGATAATATCATTAGCAGAACAGAAGCAGATACAACCTACGATCTGAAAGCTGCAATTAAATTCCAATTGACTTCTTTACTTGCGGGTAAATTTGCTATTTCATATGAGCGTGTAATTAAACACAAAATATCATGGGAATTTACTCCTGCATTTATTTTTCCGAATCCTGCTTATGATGGAATCAGTCAGTCTATTCGACCGAACATTGCTTTTAAGAGTATGGGTTATGAATTGCGGTTTGGTCTCAATCTATTATCTGTACAGCCTTACAGAAAGGAAAATAAAAAAATGCATTCAAAAGGTTTGTTCATTTCATTCCGTTATCAACATGCGGATAATGTAGATTATTCGAATGACGGAAAAGGCGGACAAGGCTATGGATACAGTTATAAAGTTTCGCAGACGAAAAATTTAATTGGTGTGTTTTACCGCAACCGTTGTTTTGAAGGAATTAAGAAAACAGGAATTGAAGCTTTTTATGAATTCGGATTTTATACCGGTATGTCGCGCACTGTTTGTTTTAATTATTCAGGTGCTTATGGCGATGATAAAGGTGAACCGATGGCTGTTACAAATGTTGGTATTCCATTCGAGAACGGTTTTGTTTTCATGCCTGTTGTAAGAATAGGAATGGCACTCCGTTTAAACAGATGGAAGATACAATAATTACCCTTTGAAGAATTAATCTTCAAATCAAACTATGTGCGGAATCGCAGGCATTGTCCTGAAAAATAAAAATTCTCTTAATTTAAAGGAAACGATCTTTAAAACCTCTCAGGCAATTAAACACCGCGGCCCTGATGGAGAAGGTTTTTTATTGGTTGGAGAAAATACTGTTCCTTGTTCTTCAAACGATACACCTTCTTTAAAACCCGGACTAAATTATATTCCGCAAAAAAATATTTCAGAGGCAAATGGCGATTTTCATTTAGCTTTTGCGCATCGCCGTTTATCTATTCTCGATCTTAGTGAAACCGGTCATCAGCCAATGGCTTTACAGGATGGTAAATTATGGATCACTTATAACGGTGAAATTTATAATTACCTCGAATTAAAAAAAGAATTAGAAGCAGAAGGCGCAAAATTTGTTTCGACAAGTGATACAGAAGTTATTTTATATGCTTACAAACATTGGGGAACCGATTGTTTGGATAAATTCAATGGCATGTGGTCGTTTTGCATTTACGACGAAGAGAAGCAGGAATTATTTTGTTCGCGCGACCGTTTTGGTGTAAAACCTTTTTATTATTCCGACAATGAAAATACTTTTGCGTTTGCCAGTGAACAAAAAGCATTGGTAAAAGGTGGAATTGTAAAAGCAAGAATAAATAAAAAAGCATTGCACGATTATTTAATTAATAATAGGATGGAGGCGGAAGAAAATAATTTCTTCGAGGGGATAAGCGAATTGTGGCCCGGTTATTATTTAAAATACAATTTAAAAAATCACTCCTTCAATACAGCTTGCTGGTTTAAATTAGATCCTGAATACGATTACAGTACCGATCTACAAAGTAATGAGGAATTGATCGCTCAAGTAAAAGAAAAATTAACCAACGCTGTTAATTTGCGTTTGCGCAGTGATGTTCCTGTTGGTTCTTGTTTGAGTGGCGGGATAGATAGTTCTGCTTTAGCTGTATTAATGGAACAAAAGAATCCTGTTTATTTATTTACCTCTGTTTTTAAGAATGAAAAGATAGATGAAAGTTATTATGCGCGTTTGGTGGCTGGCAAAGTTAATTGTGTTCACAAAACAGTTGAACCAAATGCGAATGGTTTATTTAAAGAATTAGAAACATTAGTGTATGCGCAGGATGTTCCCATTTGGGATACGAGTACTTACGCGCAATACAAAGTAATGGAACTCGCTAAACAAAATAATATTAAAGTTGTTTTAGACGGACAAGGAGCCGATGAAATTTTCGCGGGCTATCATCATCATTTTGTGGCGAAGTGGAATTATTTATTGAGTTATGGGAATGTTTTCGGATTCACAAGAGACTTAATTCAAAGTAAAAAAACAATTGAATCTCCTTTTGGATTATTCATTAAAGAAAAAATAAAAGCGAATCACAATACTTATTTGAACGAGATCGGTTCTTATGTCGACAAGAATTATATTAATTCTTATCCCGTCCATAATCCCACAAAATATTTAGGCAAAGTAAATGATCAATTAGCTTATGATATTACCAATGCGCGTTTAAAATCATTTTTAAAATGTGAGGACCGTTGCGGTATGTGGCACAGTGTAGAAAGCCGTACGCCTTTTAGTGATGATATTGAATTAATAAATTTAATGTTCTCAATTAACGGCAACCGTAAAATGCAGAAAGGTGTTTCTAAATATTTTCTGCGTGAAGCTGTAAAAGAAAAATTACCTCAGGAAATTTACGAACGCTACGATAAAAAAGGTTTTGAAACCCCAATGAATGAATGGATAGGAGGGAACTATAAAATGATCTTTGATTCGCTAAATAAAACCGATCTTCCTTTTATAAAACTTGATAATTTAAAACAGCAATTCGATTCCGGAAAAGCAGGGACTAAGGAAATTAAGCTGTTGTATAAGTTTTATGTATTGGCTTTGTGGAAGAAGGTGTTCTAACCCGCACCCGAAGCCTTCCGTACCGGTTTATTAAAGGCTTGTGCGGAGAATAAACCAGCTAATCTCCGCAAAAACGCGGAGAATAAATTTGAAAATGCGGAGAATAGGTTGTATATTTACCGCATAAATGCGGAGAATACATCCTGTCTATATCTATCAAAAAAACGGCTGGCCGGACTTCACCTGGGACACTGAGGCCTTATTGCCTTTATTAGCAGACGTACGACACAAACAGGGCCGTCTTTCAGGTTATATGGAGTTGTTGGGTTTTGCCATGCGCAATGAAGAAGCCATGGAAACCATTACCAGCGACATCCTGAAATCGAACGAAATTGAAGGCGAATTACTGAATGCCGCCGAAGTGCGCTCATCGGTAGCCCGTCATATGGGCCTGGCTGTTGCAGGGATGGTACGGGCAGGTAAGGAAGTGGACGGTGTTGTTGAAATGATGCTGGATGCTACTCAGAACTATAATAAACCTTTAAGTGCCGATAGATTATTTGGCTGGCATTCTTCTTTATTTCCGTCCGGCCGGAGCGGCATGCATAAAATAACGACTGGTAACTGGCGTAAAAATGATAAGGGCCCGATGCAGGTAGTTTCGGGGGCGATGGGAAAAGAAAAAATACACTACGAAGCGCCGGATGCAAAAGTGTTGAAAAAAGAAATGAATCGTTTTTTAAAATGGTTCGGTCAGAAACAAAACACCGATCCTGTTCTAAAATCAGGCATCGCGCATTTGAGGTTCATTACTATACATCCGTTTGACGACGGGAATGGTCGGATGGCGCGTGCCATAGCGGATATGCAGCTGACAAAAGCCGACGATCATTCGAAACGGTTTTTCAGTATGTCGGCGCAGATACGTCTTGAGCGCAAAAAGTATTATGAGGTATTAGAAAAAACCCAAAAGGGCGGGCTCGACATAACTGAATGGCTAACCTGGTATCTGAGTTGTTTAAGGCGTGCGCTTAACGCTACGGATGTGCGCTTGCAAGCCATATTACAAAAAACAAAATTCTGGGATAAGCATAAGGATAACGGAATAAATGAACGGCAGCGCTTTATGATCAATAAATTATTTGATGGTTTCGACGGGAAATTAAATACATCTAAGTGGGCAAAAATAACAAAGTGCTCGCCCGATACCGCACTCCGTGATATACAAGATCTGACGAAGAAAAAAATATTGAAAAAAGAAGAAGCCGGAGGACGAAGCACCAATTATATATTAAGATAAGCTCGTTACACCTGTCATCCTGTACAGATAGCTATCGGGATTGATTCAGATCTCAAACCTCGGTGTACCGAGGTCTATATCCATTTATCACATCTCCCTCCGTTTTTTCTGAATATTAGAGTTCGCTATACCGAGGTTTTACATTCCCCCGGTCTGCATCCTGGGTGAGTCGAAACGTGCGGTGAGTCCAAAAAAAAGGCCGTCCTAACAGACAGCCTTTTTTAATAAGGAGGAAACTATTATTTGCAGATCAATTTTTGTGTTGCGATCACTTTACCGTTATCAATAATATTTATAAAGTAAATGCCTGCTGCTAAATTAGTATTGAAATTATTTTTCTCAGCAGTTAAAATATCTTTGTAAACTAATTTACCAATGGTATTATAGATCTCAACAGAAGGTGTTTTGTTTGTTCCTGTTAAAGAAATTGTGAAATCACCGCTATTAGGATTTGGATAAACCACAAACTGCGCAATGTTTTCACTCACATTATTAATTCCTGTACAAGCAGAAACTGTTACACTTAACGCAGCAGTATTCATACAACCATTCACGTCAGTTCCTGTAACTGTATATGTATTGGTAACAGTTGGTGAAAATGTAACACCGTCACTTACAGATCCGCTCCATGTATAAGTCGTTGCACCGCCACCGTTTAAGGTAACTGATGAACCAACACAAATTAGAGAAGCTGTTGAATTAGCTGTTACAGTTGGTAAAGGATTAATAGCAATACAAGTTGTTGCCGTATTCACACAACCGTTAGCATCTGTTCCTGTTAATGTGTAAGCACACTGACAAACTAAATTAAAAGGAAAACATGGGGCCTGAAGATTTGAGGTGAAACCACAAGGTCCTGCCCAAGAAAATGTGCCTGCGCCTCCCCCAAGTAAACAACCTGTGCCTCCAGTACACGCTGGGGTAGGAGAACTTGCAGTTACAATTGGAAGATTATTAACTGTTAAGTTAAAGTTTGTTGTACCGAAACATCCGTTAGTGGTGTTTGTTCCGGTTAAAATATAATTAGTTGTTGTAGTTGGAGAAACAGCTATACTGGTAGCTGTTGAACTAGTGCTCCATGTGTAAGTATTAGCACCGTTTGCGGTTAAAGTCGCCGAATTTCCAATACAAATTGCAGTTGGAGAAGAAGCAATTGAAACTACAGGCGCAACAGTATTAGAAGTTAAAATTACAGTTGCTACATTTGAAATACAACCTGCAGTTGTTCCGGTTAAAGAATAAGTTCCCGGCATATTAGCTGTAGGATTTGCAGTATTTCCTCCTGAAGTAATTCCAGGACCAGTCCATGTATATGTACTAACGCCTGAACCGCTTAAGTTTGCAGTTGGTAAAGTACAAGTGATGGTTTGTGATGTAGAAGCGTTTGCTGTTGGCGAAAGATTTACATTTATTGTTTTTGTTGCAATACCGAACGAACCACAAGCATCCTGAACTACCATTTGTGTAGTATAAGTGCCCGCACTTGTATAAGAAGTGTTAGCTGTTACTCCTGTTGTAGTTGATGTTGTTGCAGCACCAAAAAACCAAGAGTAAGTTCCCGGACTTGTTGATCCTGCAGAGTTGTAAGTAATACTTTGTCCTGTACAAAGAGTTCCTGTTGGAATTGTGATACTTGCAGCAATAGGAGCTTGAGTTAAGAAGGGGTGAATTAATAATGAAATATTAAGTAACCAGGAAGAAGCACTGTTATATTTATACCAAAGATTGTCGCTCTGTCTTTCCCATGTTGCTGTTGGTGTTGTTTGAGGATCTGAATTACTTACAATGCTTAATGAATCTTTAGTTGCAGTAGTAAATGAAAGTGCTGTAATATCAACACTGGCAAAAAACTTTTTAGAAACAGGTAAAGTAAGTGGTGTACCGAAAATGATCAATGAATACTGATTATTAGTTACGTCGGTCATAATAGTTGCCATACTTAAAGTTCCTGAACCAATTGTCGCTCCCGGAGTTCCTGATGTACCATCATAAAATCTAATAGCAACAGTTTTTGTAGGAGTTGCAGCATATGCTTTAGCGAAACCAACATACACTTGTGTAATCATAGTATTGGCGCTTGCAGAAGCATCGAAGTACATTGCTTTTTCTTTGTCATTATAAATATTTGGTCCATTCACGAAACCATCTTTAAAAATAGGTGTACCGGTTCCGTAATTTACAAGTGTCCAGCCAGAAGGTGTAGGTAAATTAATAGACATACAACTAGATGTTGTTGTTGAAGGAACAGCAGACGGAATCAATTTAGCGTTAATTGACGCTTTATTAAAAGAATGAGCGCCGGATGTTGAAACATTGTCAGATCTGTTTTGCGCAAATGTATTATTTGCAACAAACATAATTAATAGAATTAAAATACTGAGTAATTGTTTTTTCATTTGTAATTTTTTTTAGAATGTGAAGATAACCCAAAAAGGCGGGTATTAGAAATATTAACCTTGTTAAATCCCTTTTAATTGACTGATTGCTAAGTTTATTTTATTTAAATCGATAAAGCATTCTTCTGACTCACCCTCTTATCCCTCTCTACCAGTAGAGAGGGACGATACATTCTTACTTAAGAGAGTTTTTTGGAATTATTATTCTCAAAAGAATTTATTTCTCCAAGTGTTTTAGCTTGGTATGCTTGCCTCTTCTCCCCCTCTCTATTTTTCATAGAGAGGGGGTTGGGGGGTGAGTCCAAAAACAAAAGCCCCGAACATGAAACGGAGCTCTTATTTGTTAAACCATAAACCAACTTCACATATGCTTTATTTTCTTTAAGTATTACACTGTAATGCGTAATAAGTTCAAAAGGCACAAAAAAAGAACATTTTATTTTAAGACGGTTACCACGTCATAAAAGTTACAATTTATTTTATTCTTTTTGTCTCTTCAATCCCTTTCGTCCCTTCAGTCCCTCATTTCTCTCCTTTATCACCTTTTTCTCCTTTAGTATCGATGTGGATTCCGTTTGAATTCACATTTACATCTGTTCCGTTTGATTTTACATGGATCCCGTTCTTATCAATATTTACTTTTGCATCTTTAGCATCTACGTTAATATCATG
>JANYCL010000023.1 GCA_025360355.1 Sphingobacteriaceae bacterium | reverse complement strand
TGATAGGGAAGTAACGGTTAAAGGTAGAAGGGGAAAGGGAAAAAGTGTGGTAGAATAAAAACTTTTCACCTTTAACTTTTCACCAAAAACTAATTCATAATTAATTCCGGCATTCCCGCCGGAGCAAAATCATAAAAAGCTAATTCGTGAACCGTGACTTTCACATCATTGATTATCGGAAAAGTACTAATGATATCCATTACTTCTTTTTCATCTTTCGCATCAATAAAAGTCCAAACGTTATGGCGTTCCATATCTAAAGAATAAGAACGGATAATATTTTTTTCCATTAATTGATTAATAAGTTGACGGTGCTGCGGAATAAGTGCCATAAACTTCGTTGAAAAAATTTCAGGCAATACCATATGTACTAAAAATGAGCTCTTCATAAAAATTTAGTTCTGCGAGTAAAACAGAGTCAAATATCCGTAAAAAAAGCTGCGAATGGTGTTAAATTAGACTAAACCTCCAAAAAATAACACTAAGGAAACTCGTAAGCTCCCGCATCAGGTGAGAAATCAGATAAGCGGCTGGCGGCTTTTAGGTCCATTGGGAATAAAGCTGCATCAGTTTGAGCACCGTTACCCATGTTAACTGCACCTGAAGTGTTTGCAATTTTAAAATTATAAGTAGCAGGATCGCCAAAAGCGGTTGTACTATTAATTTTATTTGTTCCCGTTACAAAGTGAAGCGGATCAGCTGTACTAATATTTGTTCTTAAAAAACAATAAGAGAATTTGTGATTAACGGAAACGGTTGATGTTGTGATCATGTCGAGTTCTAATTCGTTTCCTGAACTTCCGTCAACAATACAATTTCCAAAATAACATGTATCTAAAGGAATTTGTTGTGTACCCGAATGATTATCTATGTGTACGCAAGGTGTAGTTCGAGAATCTTTGCTCCAGAAATTAGCAAAGGTGTTATGTATATAAGTATAATTTCCGCCGGCAGTAATGGCGAGACAATATTCTTTACAATTCGAAAACACATTGTTCCCACCATAAACATTATAGGCAATGTTATACATTCCCCACTTTTTCATGTTCTGTATTTTTGTATTCGTAATTCTTAAACGGCGTTGAGAACTGACCGCGAAAAAATTCCCAAACAATAATTCGGTTTGCACACCAATAAAACCATTTTTAATTATGGCGTAGTCGATAGAATTATTTACACTTCCTTCGTTGATCCAAATTCTATCCCATTGCCCGGGCTCATCCTGCATGTAAGGTTCTAATCTGTCGCCCTGAAAAACAACTTCATTATTTATTGCGCCTTGCACTTTTAAACAACCGCCAACATAAACCCATAGTCCTGCATTCTGATGAAAATGTACTTTCACGCCCGCTTGTATAATTAATGTTTGCGTTGAATCTACAACTAACCATCCGTAAATAACATGTGGTTTATCATTGATCCAAGTAACGGTAACGTTTGTGTTAGATGAAACAGTTGAATAAGCAAGATAACCGCCATTCACAAATTTTAATGCGTTTGTTGGTTTATGATAATAAGCGTCTTGTCCCCAAGCTTCTAAATTAACTGTTTGTGTATTTCCATTCACTGTAAAATCAATATAATCGGTAATAACGAGCGGACTAGTTGCAAAATTAGGATTAACATTAACCTGAATAAAAATAAAAATACTATCGTGCGCTGAAATTTCAATATCACTAAAAGATCTTCCGGGAGAACCATCAACATTTAAAAAAAACTGGGAAGCAGAGCCATTTCTTACATTAATAGAAGAAATTTTTATTTTTTGATCATGATTATTAATAACGCGGATCTGACGGGTAGTGGAGCCCGCTGTTGTAAAAACAGTATCAAACAAAACAGATTCTTGTGAAAAAGCGACTTTAGCGGAAGGATCAGTATTAAGTTTATCCTTTTTGCAGGAAATAAACCCAAACACCGCTACAACGGAAATTATAAAAAATAGATTTTTCACCAGTCAAATTTACACATTTATAACGTAAAAAACAGGAGTTTATTGTGCCTCTTTCTCATAAAAAAAGGAGGGGAGTTTATTAGTATATTTGGATGGTGATAAAATTCATAAAGGAAAATAAAGAATTTACCTGCATTTTTTTAGTGGCAGCTATCATAAGGTTTATTCCTGCTTTTCGTTATCAATATAGTTATGATGAGTTGTGCGGACTAAGCAATACTCTTTTCACCAATTGGCATGACCTGATCAATTATGGAGTTAAATTCGATACGCATCCCATTTTAGTTCAGCTGATAGTAAATTTTACGGTTAAGATCTTCGGTTACGGTGAGTTTTGGGTGAAGT
>JANYCL010000014.1 GCA_025360355.1 Sphingobacteriaceae bacterium | reverse complement strand
TAAAAGGCTTTTTATTTGAAGGAGCTGCTGAACCTGCAATACTTATTATTTACGCACCAAAGATCACTTCACGTTTACGTTACGTTTGTAAATTTATTTTTAATCAAGGTTTGTTGTGTAATTTTATTTTGATCGATAATGAATCAGAATTTTTGCAATCCAAACTTCCGAAAATAAATTATTCTATTAAAACATTTGAAAATGCATTTAATATTAACCCATCAGGACTATTAAATAATACGGCATTGCACGACTTTGATTTTGATAAAGAAATGCAACCGGAAGGTTTTGATGTTTTTGCAGGGATATTTTATTTTATATCGCGTTATGAAGAATGGACATCATCCGAAAAAGATGAGCATGGCCGATTTTCAACAACAATATTAAACCGTGCTTTATTTGTTGAAGTCTGGATTATGGGTTTGAAAGAAACACTTCTTTCAAAATTTAAAACGTTAAAATTCTCCGATCGGAAATTCAAATTTATTTCTACTATCGATGTAGATAATGTTTTTGCGTTCAAGGCAAAGCCTTTTGTTAGACAAGTAGGAGGTGCGTTAAAAGATCTGAAAAATTTAAAAGCAAGGATGTCTACTGTTTTCTTCGGAAAAAAAGATCCGTTTGATGAATATACGTTTCAGGTTGAACTCTCCAAAAAATATAATGTTCCGTTAATTTATTTTTTTCTGTATCGCAATAACACCAATTACGACCGCACCATTGATCCAAACCATCCTGAATTCATAAAATTGCTTTCTTATTTAAAACAAAATAATATTCAGGTAGCATTGCATCCATCATACGATTCAAGTGTGAATTTCGAATTATTGAATTCAGAACAAAAACTTCTTTCAAAAAACTCAGGAAAAGAAGTTGTTTCATCACGACAACATTTTTTACGGTTCAATATTAAAACAACACCAAAACAATTAATAAAAGCAGGCATACAATTCGATTTCACGATGGGGTGGTCGGAAAAAACAGGTTTTAGAGCGGGAACGACTTTGCCTTTTTATTATTACGATTTTGAAACTGAGATGGAATTAAATTTATTAGCAGTTCCTTTTTCGGCTATGGATGGTGCTTTTTATCTTCATCAAAACAATAATGCGGATGAAGCTTATAATGAATTAATTGATTTTGCCACTTACATAAAATCTGTAAATGGCCTATTTATAACCGTTATTCACGATAGGGCTTTTTCCGACGTAATAGCCCCGGGATGGAAGGATCTATACCTGAAATTGCACGAAAACCTTAAAAATTGACCACTTATATAATTTCTTGCTAAAATTATCCATTTTCCATCTGCCATTTTACCTTTTCCATTTTAAAACCCGTATCTTTGCGCTATGCGTTTTTATAGTAAAGCTTTTTTTGTTTTTAGTGCCATAACTGTTCTTTTTAACTCGTGTAAAAACGACTTAAAAATTCTAGCTCCTTATAAGGAAACTGTTTCTGTTTATGCACTATTAGATCCGCAGGAAAACCGTCAGTACATCCGTATCAACAAAATATTTTTGGGTGAGGGTAACGCATACACAATGGCACAGGTTACTGATTCTGTAAATTACCAACAAGGTGTGTTGTCTGTTACAATGGAGCGTTTTTTTAATGGTGTTTCTGATCTAACAACGCTTGGTAATCCAACTAAAAAACAAATTGTTTTAAAAGATACTGTTATCCAAATTAAACCCGGACCATTTAGTCAGAGCCAGCGTTTGTGGTACACCGATGATAAAATTTTTACTTATGGTGATTATCATATTACCATTACAGATAACCATACAGGAAATGTTTTTACTTCTAAAACATTAATTTTCGATAGCATTAAACAGCCTGGCATTATCCAGCCTTTAGGTTTTCCTGATTATAATTGGATAATTGCTAATCCAACAGCCACTCCGCCAAATTATTATTTTCAGGATCTATCAGTACCATCCGTAAAACGCGATGTCCGTTTTGTAACTATTAAAGATGCGCGCGAATACAATGTTGTTATGCGATTCCATTATAGAGATTTTGATTTTTCGGGTGATTCAACAAATATGTATGTGGATTATAATTTCCCAACATTAAGCAGTCAATCCCTTGATGGCGGTGAAACAATGATCATGAGTTATTACTCTACTGATCTGTTCGATCTGATCTATTCTAAAATAAATGCTCAAACACCAAATGTTCTTAAACGCCGTGTTATTAAATTAGATTTTATTGTAACTGCAGGAGCACAAAACTTTGTCGACTTCCTTAAAGTAAGTGCACCATCAACAAGTGTAGCTCAGGATAAACCTACTTATAGTAATATTGATGGTGGTGGTTATGGTATTTTCAGTTGTCGTTCGCGTTATCATATTTCAAAAATGTTTGCTTCTGCAACTCTTGATTATCTCGCAACAAAAAAACCATATTGCGATCTGCTTTTCCTTGGCGCAAATGGATTGCCGGGATCTACTTGTAATTAATATCTTAAGGTGCCTTCGAGAACCTCAGGCACCACTTCATTGAAAAAGCTGGTGGCTGAGCGAGTTTACCCTGAGCTTTTCGCCGAAGGGAAGCCACTTCCTATAATGCCATTTTTACCTTAAAATCAGCTCTTTACTGTCAGTTATTTAATACTCTTTACAGGTTCTGACAGCATGTCATATTAAACCCTATTTTAACATATTGGCACGGTCATTGACATACCTATGATGTAATTAATAAATGAATAAATTAAAGGGTAAAACCTTAAATCTTTGAATCTTTAAATTTTGAAATTAATAATATGGGAAAAATAATAGGAATAGATCTAGGAACAACCAACAGCTGCGTTGCAGTTATGGAAGGAAGTGAATCAGTAGTTATCGCTAATAACGAAGGAAAAAGAACGACACCATCAGTGGTAGCGTTTGTTGAAGGCGGCGAACGTAAAGTAGGTGATCCTGCAAAACGACAAGCAATTACTAATCCGCGTAAAACTGTTTATTCAATTAAACGTTTTATGGGACATACTTACGATGAAGTATCACAAGAAATTTCGCGTGTGCCTTACGAAATTGTAAAAGGCGATAACAATACACCGCGTGTAAAGATCGACGATAGAAATTATACAGCGCAAGAGATCTCTGCGATCATTTTACAAAAAATGAAAAAAACTGCTGAAGATTATTTAGGGCATGAAGTTACCGAAGCAGTTATTACTGTTCCTGCATATTTTAACGATGCACAGCGTCAGGCTACAAAAGAAGCCGGCGAAATTGCAGGATTAAAAGTAAAACGTATTATCAACGAACCAACAGCAGCAGCGCTTGCTTACGGTATGGATAAAAAAGGTAAGGACATGAAAATTGTTGTGTTTGATTGCGGTGGTGGTACACATGACGTTTCGGTTTTAGAATTAGGTGATGGAGTATTTGAAGTTAAAAGTACTGATGGCGATACGCATTTAGGTGGCGATGATTTTGATCAGGTAATTATTGATTGGTTAGCCGATGAATTTAAAAAAGATGAGGGTATTGATTTACGTCAGGATCCAATGGCTTTACAGCGTT
>JANYCL010000311.1 GCA_025360355.1 Sphingobacteriaceae bacterium | reverse complement strand
CCGGTATGGCATCTGATACGAATTCCTTTTCAATTGCAACGGCGTCGGTAATGATCTTAGTTACCTGTTCCTTCGGCAATTTGTTTTGTATATGTTGTGTATATAATAAACACGCAAAATCGCAATGCAAACCTTCGTCGCGGCTTATTAACTCATTGCTAAATGATAATCCCGGCATCAAACCACGTTTCTTCAACCAGAAGATAGAGCAGAATGAACCTGAAAAGAAAATACCTTCAACCGCTGCAAAGGCAATTAAGCGTTCTGCAAAAGTTCCGTTGTTGATCCATTTAATAGCCCAATCGGCTTTTTTACCAACGCAAGGCACAGTATCAACCGCGTGAAAAAGTTTGTCTTTTTCAATTGGGTCTTTAATATAGGTGTCTATTAATAAAGAGTAAGTTTCTGAATGGATATTTTCCATCATTACCTGGAAACCATAAAAACAACGCGCTTCCGGCGATTGTACCTCGTTCAGGAAGTTAATAGCTAAATTTTCGTTTACAATTCCATCGCTCGCTGCAAAGAATGCCAATACATGCTTAACAAAGTGACGTTCATTATCGCTTAATTTATTTTTCCAGTCAGTTAAGTCGGCAGCAAGGTCAATTTCTTCTGCTGTCCAAAAACTGGCTTCGGCTTTTTTATACATTTCCCAAATATCTTTGTGTTTGATGGGGAACAAAACAAAGCGGTCTTTGTTTTCGGCGAGGATGGGTTCGGTCATAGTGCGTGTTAGTGGTAAGGGTTATTTAAATGTCTTCTTATATCCAATTTTAGTACATGCAAATATTGGAAATTAAGGACGTAAAACCCGACAAACAAATGAACAACTTAGCCTACTTTTAAACATTAAAATTTTCTTGAAAAAATGTTGAAAACCGCTGGAAACCGCGTCAAATAAGGGAAATAAAAAAAAGTAAAAAAAATAGGAAAAAGCGTTTTGATGTAAAGAAAATTATTTTAAGTACCTTATGGAAACTTTTTTTAAAAGCATCTTAATAAAAGTTAACCCCGTAGGAATAATATCCAACGGGCAAAAACCGAACAAAGACTTCTGAGGATATTATCCAACGGGGTGAAAGCAAAAAGAACAAAAGGTTACTAAATTTATAAGAAGGTATAAATAAACAGAAAACATTAAAAACCTATATATATGACCATCCTTAATAAATGCCTGATCACAACCGTCGCTATTATAATAATGGCCTGCGGTGCTAACAAAAGCTCGGAAGATGCTGGTATTAGTAACAACATGAGCGTTAACGACGTTGTGGACAAATCAACCGGCGGTGATTCTAAAATGGAAATAAATAATCCTGCTCCGCCACCACAACCACCAGGACAAGAGGACGGAACCAAAGGAGGAGAGCCTGTTTCGGGGATAGAAAAGAAGCTTATTAAAAATGGTGAAGTCGGATTTCAGGTTAATGACCTGAAGACCACCAAACAAAAAATTGAAACCGCAATGAAAGCAAACGGCGGTTACATTGCCAAAGAAAACAGTTACGATTATAGCAATAATCCTACCGATGAATTAATCGTGAGGGTTCCGGCAAAGGAATTCGATAAATTTTTAGCTCAGGTTTTAACCGGCGTTGAAAAGATAGATTATAAGCGTGTGGATATTGAAGATGTAACCGAGCAGTTTGTTGATATTGAAGCAAGATTAAGATCGAAACACCAATTAGAAACAAAATATGCTGAGTTGCTCACCAAAGCAACAAGTATGGAAGATATTTTAAAGATCCAAAAGGAAATGGAAATTATCCGCGAGGAAATTGAATCGGCTGAAGGTCGTTTAAAATATTTGACCAATCAGGTTGGATACAGCACATTAAAAATTACTTATTACGAACATACATCAACCGGATTTAATTTCGGTGGCAAAATGGGTAATGCTTTAAAAGATGGCTCAACCGGATTTTTATGGTTCTTAATTGTAATGGTACAATTATGGCCGCTTTGGTTAATTGCAGGATTGGCGTGGTGGTTTATTTTGTTTTTGGTTAGGAGAAATCGTAAGAGAAAACAGTTGTAATTAATTTGGCAATTCGACAATTTGGCAATGGTGAAAGAAGTTAATTTAATGAAAATAGAAAAACCTTGTACCGAAGATTTTTCGGCGATGCAGAAAAATAATTTGGGCAGACATTGTTCATCGTGTAATAAAACCGTTGTTGATTTTACAAAGATGAGCACGAATGACATTAAAACCCATTTGGCTTCAGCAAGCGGAGAAGTTTGCGGTCGGTTTAAAAGTTTGCAGTTAGAGCAGAAAAATAGTTTTGAGAAATTTATTTTTGATCTGCGTGAGAGAATAATGTATCATGTTACTATTCGTCCGTTACGTTTAGCATCTCTCACTTTGCTTTCAGGCATTATGGCGTTTGCAGGTAGTTGCATGGGCGCAGTTCAAAGAAATTATGAACCTGATCAACAACCGAAAGATCAAAAAGCAGATTCTCTTAAAATAAAACAAACTTCAGAGAAGAAGAATTGAAAAGGTGGCTCGCGAAGACGCCAAGTCGCTAAGTTTTTTTACGGATATTTTTTGCGTCTCTGCGTCTTTGCGAGAAAAAACCAGAACGTTAAACTTTACTCAGCTTATAAGCTTTCAGTAATTCGTTGAACCACTCTTTACCGTATTTAGTAATAAGCGGTTCTTTTAAGAATTGAAAAACAGGAACATTTAATTTCGCACCGCATTCACAGGCTGGTTTACAAATTTCCCATTTATGATAATTTACTGCGTCATAATTTTTATGTTTTGTAATGCGTACAGGATATAAATAACAGGAGATCGGTTTTTTCCATTTTACTTTTCCATCGTAATACGCGCTTTCAATCGCGCATTTTGCAATTTTCTTTTCATCAAAAAAAACAAAAGCGCATTCAGCTCCTTCACTTACTAAAGTTGTTGTGTAATCACCGTCGCTGTCTTTAACCCACGGACCTTTTTTCTCAACAGCCTTAATACCTTTTTTTGTCATGTAAGGTTTTACTTTTTCAACTACGCTTTCTAAAATTTTTAATTCATCTTCATCCAAAGGCGCGCCGCTATCACCGGCAACGCAGCATTCGCCCTTACAGGCGTTGAGGTCGCACACAAACTTTTTTTCTAAAAGGTCTTCGCTTACTAAAGTATTTTTAATCGAGATCATTTGCAGCTGCAAAGTTAAAATTAAAAATCATAGATTTGTAAATAGTTATTATGGCAACAGAAATTTTAAATATAAAAGGACTCACCAATAAGCAATTCGTAGAAAAATACGCGAAGCCCGGTTGCATTGGCTTGGTGGGAGCTGATAATGTAATTGATAACTCCATAAAAAAAGCGCAGAAATTCATTACTGCTGATGGCAAATTTAGTTTGTGGTCGCACGCTTTTATGTTCAGCGGCATCAGACAAGACGGACAATGGTGGATCATAGAATCAGATCTTGAATTTTACAAGAAACAAACACGACTTGGTGTTCAGGAAAACAGAGCTGAAAAATACTTTGATATGAAAGCGGTTCCTAATATGGCCATTCTGGATTTTGGACTGAATGAAAAAGAGCAAAATAAAATTATTACTGAAGGATTGAATTTGGTTTCTTCCAAAACGCAATATTCAATTAGTGAATTAGTTGGTGTTTTATTTAATTTTAAAAATAAGGCTGACAGAGAAGGTGTAAATAAACTCGCAAAAGATAATTCGCTTTTTTGTTCTGCAATGGTACAACATTGTTACAATAAAATAAATATTTCTTTAGCTGATAAAGTTTCCTTAAAAAATTTAGCGCCCGAAGATATTGCGGCTACAAAAAGATCACATACCCAATATAGAATTGTGAGAAAATAAAGTGTACAAAAAGATCATTTTATACGGAGTAGTATTAGGCTTGTTGATCATCGGGCTAAAATTTGCTGAGTACAGATTTTTGATCCGCAGCAATTCATTTGAGATCTACGGAGGACTTATCGCCATATTATTTACTGTAGTTGGTATTTGGGGAGGATCAAAATATATAAAGGGAAAGGAAGTTACTGTAATTAAAGAAGTGATGGTTAATGCACCGGCTGAATTTGCTGTAAATGAAAATAACCTGAAACATTTTAATATCAGCAAACGCGAACATGATGTTCTTATTTTAATGGCTCAGGGTTTAAGTAATCAGGAAGTGGCCGATAAATTATTCGTTTCTTTAAATACTATCAAAACTCATTCTTCAAAATTATTTGAGAAATTAAATGTTCAGCGCAGAACACAAGCGGTACAGGAAGCAAAGAAATTAGGATTAGTACCTTAATACGTCAACTAAAGTGTGATATTAGGTTTTCTAGAACCAAAATCATCCTAAAGTATGAGTTGAAACGCAGGTCGTTAGCATAGCTTTGTCTCACATCCCGATAGTTATCGGGACAAAAAATCATTAATTTTAAAAAACAAGAAACATGAAAAAAGTTGTTATCACATTTGGCGTATTAAGCGGTATTATTCCCGTAACAGTAATGGTATTAGGTATGTTCTTCGGCAGCGGGCACGGTGCGGGTTCAATGATGCTTGGGTATAGCATAATGCTCTTGTGTACGTTGTTCATTTTTTTCGGCATCAAAAGTTACCGCGATAATTATAATGATGGAGTAATTTCTTTCGGAAAAGCTTTTCAGGTGGGAATTTTTATTACACTTATTTCAACTTTAATGTACACTTTGGCTTGGGAGATATTATATTTTAATTTCATAAACGATATGATGGATGGTTACTTTGCGCAAGCGACTAATGAATTAAAAGCAGCAGGTGCTTCACAAGAAAAGATCCAGGATGCAATTGATTCGGGAATAAAATATAAAACAAATCCATTATACAATTCAATGTTCACAATGCTCGAATCAACACCGGTAACTATTCCCATGACATTGATCGCCTCATTGGTAATGAAACGCAAAGTAAAAAAAGAAGTATTAGCATAATTATTTTCTCAATCGCAGACCTTCGTCATTCTGCCGCAGAAAGCGCATGCAGAATCTCAAAAAAGCCAATCTAAAAGATTGGTTTTTTTGGCTTGCACAGATACCTGAAATGTGGTATATTTGTATTAGATTTAGATTAAGTCTAAATAAGAATTATACATAAAATATTGATTTTTAAATAGTTATAAAATGATAACAGTATCAGAAAATGCAAAGCAACATGCTTTAGAATTAATGAAAGCCGAGAACAAACCGGAAGGCTCTTTTATACGCGTTGGTGTTGAAGGTGGAGGATGTTCAGGACTATCTTACAAACTCGAATTCGATAACAACATGAAAGAAGGCGATCAGTCTTTTGAAGATAAAGGAATTAAAATTGTGGTCGACCGTAAAAGTTTTTTATACCTCGTTGGAACAGAGTTAGAATTTTCCGGTGGATTGAACGGAAAAGGATTTGTATTCAAAAATCCTAACGCAAACAGAACTTGTGGATGCGGAGAAAGTTTCTCCGTTTAAACTTTGAACTAGAATAAAAATGGCTAACGAAATTCTAAAAGAACATATTGACAACGAATATAAATTCGGATTTTTTACCGACATAGAAGCAGATACTGCTCCAAAAGGTTTGAATGAAGATATTGTCCGTTTTATTTCTAAAAAGAAAAACGAACCTGAGTGGTTGTTGGAATACAGATTAAAAGCGTACCGTCATTGGCAAACTATGACGGAACCACATTGGGCACACGTGTCGTATCCGAAACCTGATTTTCAGGATATCATTTATTATTCTGCACCAAAAGTAAAACCGGTATTAAATAGTTTAGATGAAGTTGATCCTGAACTTTTAAAAACGTTCGAAAAATTAGGTATTTCGCTAGAAGAACAAAAACGTTTGAGCGGTGTACAAAGTAATATTGCTGTTGATGCAGTGTTCGACAGTGTTTCCGTAAAAACAACTTTCCGCGAAACTCTATTGGAGAAAGGTGTAATTTT